>NZ_JAQMIL010000038.1:0-81199 GCF_029990105.1 Bradyrhizobium sp. Arg237L
TCGTCAGTCGCACGCATCGCGTCCACCGCATCTCACCGCAACGTTCGTGACGATCGCGAGCCGCCCCTCATTCGCCGTGAGACGCGCGGAGTTTAATCACTGATTTGCCCGACGGCGAAAGCGGAATGTTTTTCGCTGCAGGGCTGGACAGACTTTTGGGTGATTTGCCCGTCGGGTTGATTTGTCGCACCCGTTGCATCCACATCGTCATTGCGAGCCAGCGGGTCGGCGCGTAGCGCCGCCCGATGACGGGCTCCGCGAAACAATCCATAGCGCCGCAAGGGACCACGCGAACTGTTACAATTTATGTACCAGCCTTCTTGGTTACGACCGGCTGCCCAGCTTGTAGAGCCGCTCGCGCCTGGCGAGGCGTCATCCCATAGACACGCTTGAATAAACGGGTGAAGTCGGCGGCCTGCATGTCCAATCCGCAGGTCCAGGCAAGGCGGCCGATTCCGGACGCGTCCGTCGTCCTCAAGGCATCGACGAAACGGCGCAGCCGAACGTCGCGCAGATATCCTGCCACGGTCAGGCCATTCTCCGAGAACAGCTTGTAGAGCTGGGTCCGCGATACGTTGATGCCCCGCCAGATATCATCCGGCGTCAGCTCGGGGCGATGATAGTTCTCCTCGATGTAGGCAATCGCCCGCATGAATTCCTTGCCTGGTCGTGCCTGAAACTGCTCGCCCCGGGATAGCTCACCGCGCAGCAGATGGATGAGGAGTTCGGCCGTCGCCTCCAGCACGATCTCGAAGTCCTGCGCGTCCATCCTCCCGTAGGACTCGAACAGCAACCGCATCTGGGCGCCGATAAAGGGCGCCAGCGGAGCGGAACTGAGAAAGCGAAGAATGAAGCGGTCGTCGGAGAGGTCGGTCTCGAGTGCGGCGACAAGACGCGTTCGCGGCAGGAAAATCGTCGCCATGCGAACCCGGCGCGACCGCGCCGTTACCTCGACCGTGCTTTGGACCATCCCAAGGTCTCCGGCGCTCAGGCTGACGAAATCGGTTGCAGTTTCCTCGCTATATTCTCCGGACAGGACGTAGTCGAATACCACGCCGTCGATCTTGTCGGCCGCGGCGTCCGCTTCGGTTCGCTTTGCCTCCACGCAGGAATTGGATGTCAGCTTGTAGAAAGCGACGTTGTTTCCGACGAGCCATGCCGTGGTGCTGTCGAGCGGCATCCCCTCGGATTCGCCGATGGTTCGGACATAGCTGCGACGAAACAGGTTGGCGTCCGCGAGATAGTCGGCGCCGTTCGCGCGGGGATCAAGGCTGCTTCGCTCTCCGTAGAGGAAGCGCGCGGGGCGCTTCGGTGAGGGCGATTCGGGAGATGTCCGCGAGGAAGCGCGCGGTTCCACTCGATCGTTCGAATCATTAACCATAGACCATCTCACCGCGTGATGAAGTGCAACCCGCGAGGCGTGCGTTCGGATCGTACGCACTGCTACCGAAAACTTCGCATTCCGTCCAAAACTTCATGCTTTCCGTACCAGGGGGTAGCCGCCAGATTGCTCGTGTGTTTGCTGAACAACTTCAGCTTACCGGTCGATCGCTGCCCATGAATCGCGCCTCCCGTCCTGCCTTCAATCAAGTCGTTGGCCTCGTCCAGGCGTCGGAACCGGTCAGGGTTCTCAGCAAGAAAGATCGTCCCGGGCACCGGCATCGCCGCCGGGTCGGCTCTGAGTGGAAGTGGGGCGTTTCGGCCGCTGCACTGCTGCTGAGCCTTGCGCCGTCGCTGGCGTGGGCCGATGCGGTCGGCGACGCGTCCAGCGCGCTGCAAGCCACCATCGTGGCCTACGCGGGCAACCCCAGCGCGACCAACACCGCTGCGATGCAAGCGGCGCTGACGGCCTACAACCAGGCCGTGGCCAGCAACGCCACCACGACCGTCAGCACGCCCACATCGGTCTCGACCATGCAGACCATATCCGGCGCGACGGCGAACTATGTAAATGCGGGCGGCACGCTGACATACTCGGTGAGCGGCAGCGGAGCGAGTGGCGGAGCGATTTATGTGAATTCCGGCGCCTCTTTCTCGATCGGCAGCGCCAGGGCCGATCTGAGCGATGCCGGGGCCAACTCGTCCGTGATCTTCTCCGGCAACTCGGCCACCTATGGCGGCGCGATCTACAACAGCGGCACGGCGACGATTGCCGACAGCAGCTTCTCCAACAACACGACCGTACAGCGGGGTGGCGCGATCTTCAACGCCGGCACGGTCACAATCGCTGACAGCAGCTTCTCCGGCAATTCCGCCGCCTTCTATAGCGCCGCAATCTACAACAACTCCGGCACGGCAACGATCGTCAAAAGCAGGTTCTCGGGCAATTCCGCCCGTAGCGGCAGCGCGATCACCTCCTCCGCCACGGCGATAATTGTCGACAGCAGCTTCTCCGGCAATTCCGCCAGCGTCACCGGCGGCGCGATCTTCAACACCGACACGATGTCGATCTACGGCAGCAGCTTCTCCAACAATTCGGCCACTTATGCCGGCGGTGCAGTCATCAACTATTATCGCACGGTTATCGCCAACAGCAGCTTCGTTGGCAACACGGCCACCTCCTATGGCGGCGCCATCTACAGCGACGCCGACAGCACAACAACGATCGTCGACAGCAGCTTCTCCAGCAATACCGCCGGTAGTCAGGGCGGCGCGATCTTCAACGCCGGCACGATGTCGATCACCGGCAGCAGCTTCTCAAGCAATTCCGCCAGCAGTGCCGGCGGCGCGATCTACAACACCGGCAGGGCAACGATCGCCGACAGCAGCTTCTCCGGCAACGCGAACGGAGCGATCTACAACACTGGCACGGCGTCGATCAGCGGCAGTAGCTTCTCCGGCAATTCGTCCACCACCTATGGTGGCGGCGCGATCTTCAACTTCGGCACGGCAACCATCGTCGACAGCCACTTCTCCAATAATTCCGCCGGCGCCGGTGGCGCGATCTTCAATGAAACGAACCATACGGTGACGATCACCGACAGCAGTTTCTCCGGCAACTCGGCCACCTATGGCGGCGCCATCTTCATCAACGGCACCGCGACGATCACCGGCAGCAGCTTCTCCAACAATTACGCCGCCCATGGTGGCGGCGCCATTTTCGACGCAAGCGGCACGGTGACGATCGCCGACAGCAGCTTCTTCGGCAACACGACCGGCACGCTGGGCGGCGCGGTCTACACCGATTACGGCACGATCAATCTGACGGTCGGCGGAGGCCGGACCTCCATTTTCTCCGGCAATACGGCCAGCGGACAAGCCTCGTCCATCTACTTGAATGGGCCCGCCACGCTCAATGTGAGCGTAGCCTCGGGAGGGGTGCTGGACATGCGCGATCCGATGGGCGGCAGGGCCAACGGCACCCTCGCCATCACCCAAACCGGCGACGGCACCTGGAAGCTCGGCGGCAACAATGTCTTCACCAACTCGGGCGGCCAGACCACCTTCGATGTCGTCGCCGGCAGGCTCTACCTCTATGCCGCCGGCGAGGTCAGCAACGCCACTTCAGCCAACGCCGCTGCCACGGTGACCGCCGGCGCGATCCAACTGGACGGCTCTTCTTCCAGCTTTACCCTGGGCAGCACTGCCACCCTGGTCGCCGCTGGCAACAACAGCATCACCACCGAAGGCAGCATCGTGCTGGCAAACGGCGCCACGCTCCGCGGCGGAACCGCAACGGACAATGCCAATGTCGACGGCGGCGGAGCCCTGATCGCCACCGGCGGCAAGACCTCTCTCACGCTCACCGCGAGCGGCGGTGTCACCCTGCAAGGCAACCTCAACGTCGAAGCGGTCGCCGCCGCCGACACCTTCACCCTGAACGCCGATCTCGCCGACGCCGCGGGATCGACCGGCAGCCTGACCAAGCGTGGGGCGGGCACCGTGGTCCTGACCGGCGACAACAGCTACACGGGGACGACGACGATTGCAGCCGGCACCCTGGCCGTGGATGGCTCCATCGCCTCGAGTGCGCTGACCATCGTCAATGCCGGCGCCACCCTCGCCGGCACCGGCAGCGTGGGCACCACGACGATCAACAGCGGTGGCATTCTCGCCCCCGGCAGAGCGGGCACGATCGGCAGCTTGACTGTCAACGGCAACCTCACCTTCGAGAGCGGCGCGATCTATGCGGCGGATGTTGCCGGGTCCGGCAGCGACCTGACCACGGTGTCGGGCAGAGCCACTCTCAAAGGCGGCACCGTGGTGGTCTCCACACTTGATCCTTCGGTCAGCTACCAGAAAGGCCAGACCGCCACGATCCTGACGGCCGGCACTGGCGTGAGCGGCACCTTCGCGGGCTCCGCCATCTCCTCCGCCTTCCTCACGACCAGCCTCAGCTACACCGCCGATAGCGCCTATCTCACCGTTGCCCTGGCCCCAACGAACACAGATGGCTCGGGCAACCCGGCCATTTTCGAGACGGTTGCCCACACCGCGAACCAGTACCGCACGGCGGTTGCACTCGACACGCTGGCGCAATCCGGCTCGTCGCTTGCGCTCTACAACAAGCTGCTGTTGCTTGACGCCGGCGAAGCCCGCGGCGCCTACAACGCTCTCGACGGCGAGATCCATGCCAGTCTGAAGAGCGGCCTGATCGAGGACAGCCATTTTGCCCGCGACGCCGTCACCGGCCGGCTGCTCGCCGCCTTCGGCGAGGCGGGCGGATCATCCGCCGACAATGTCCGAAAGCTCAGCGACGGCCTCGCCGTCTGGGGTTCCGGCTATGGTAGCTGGGCCCGGCTCGGCAGCGGAGGCGGCAACGCCGCCAGCCTCGACCGCGCCGCGGGTGGTTTCTTCGTCGGCGCCGACAAGCTCATCGACAACGGCTGGCGGATCGGCGTGATGGGCGGCTATGGCCGCTCATTCTACAGCGTCGATGGACGCGCCTCGTCGGCCGACGTCGACCAGTCCACGCTCGGGGCCTATGCCGGCGCCCGGATCAACGATCTCGGCCTGCATCTCGGCGTGGCCAACACCTGGCATGCGATCGATACCAGCCGCAGCGTCGCCTTCCCCGGTTTCGTCGAAATCGACAAGACCTCCTACAATGCCCGCACCACGCAGATCTTTGGCGATGCCGGCTACACCTTCCATGCCGGCGGGGCCGCCCTTGAACCGTTTGCCGGCTTTGCCTGGGTCAATCTGCACACGAACGGCTATGACGAGAACGGCACCGCCGGCCTGCACGGCGGCGGTGAGACCCAGAACGTCACCTATTCCACGATCGGCCTGCGTGGCGCACTCCCCGTCAGTCTGGGATCGTTCAGCGGCAATCTGCACGGCACGCTCGGCTGGCAGCATGCGTTCGGCGATGTCACGCCGTGGACCACCCACGCCTTTGTCAGCTCCGATGCCTTTACGGTGACAGGCGTGCCGATCGCCCGCGATGCCGCGCTCATCCAGACCGGGCTCGATATCCCCCTCAGCAAGGACGCCACGCTGGGTTTTTCCTATACGGGTCGGCTCGGCGCTCACACCGAGGAAAACGGGCTGTCCGCCCGGTTCCGCCTAACGTTCTGAACATGAACCGCGCCAGGATCGCCGCCGTCCTCTCCGAGACGGGGCGTCCGAAGGACGAGCCCGGAACCCATCCAACAGCAGAGCATGCGGTGAAATGGATTCTCTGATGTGCAGTTGCCGGGGCGCGCGCAGCGCGAGCTATGATGTTGGCTCAGGCCAACACCGCCCGCTTTAATCCCGCGAGGACTCCGATCAAAGCGATGCCGAATATTGAGATCACCGAGGAGTGCCGCGCCTTGATAGAGAGTGCGGCTGGGGCCCCGACCGGACGGCGCCTGCCAAACGGCAACTGGCTCATACCGGTCAACGAGGCAACGTTGGCGGGGCTGCAGCAAGTGCGCCTGCGAGGCGAAACGATCTCGGACTGCATCATTCGCCTCATGATCGTCGCGTTGCATAAGTACGGCCTGCAATAAAGCATCGCAGCCTATGGCTGTTAGATAGTCGTCTTCATCGATCGGCGGTTCTGACGAGACATCACCGCGCACTTCAAGCCGGGACGACGCCGTCATTGCGAGCCAACGGGTCGCAATGACGGGGAGGTTTCTGATTCAACTTTCAAACAGCTTCCGCTGTCGTCGTCCGGCTTGACCGGACGATCCAGTATTCCAGAGGCAGCAGTGCTTGAGCCGAGAAGCCGCCGGTTACCGGATGCCCGCCGGAGCCTGTCATCGGGCTCGCCGAAGGCGAGACCCGGTGGCGGGCATGACGGTGGCCGACGGGTTAAGCGATCTATTTTTGGGCGAAGGTTTTAGCTGATTTGCCCGTCGGGTTGATTGTCGCACCCAAAGCAGCCACATCGTCATTGCGAGCCAACGGGTCGGCGCGTAGCGCCGCCCCGGTGGCTCGCAATGACGGCGAAAGCGGTTACGTGGTCGCCGGCTGCGGCTCTTCCGCGTATTTGTGCGCCAGCCAGGACGACAGCGTTGCCGGCACCAGGCCGACGAGCCCATACAGAATGAACTGCACCGCGCCGGAGTCCGGGCCGCGCGAACCGTAGAGCAATTCGGCTGCGATGAATCCGATTGCGCCAATGGTCAGCATCCGCGCAAACGGATTGATTTTCCGCACGTGCATCAGGATGTCGTCGATCGCCGCCAGCATCAGTGACGGCACGATGCCGAACAGATACGCGTATTGCAGCGTCTTGGCGAAAGCCAGGAAGAACTTTCCGACCTCGTGCACGCCGGTCTCGTTCCAATAACCAGACTGATAGCTGGTCGCGAACAGCAGAATGAGACCACCGATGAGCGGACCGATAGCGGCGAAGATCAGGTAGCGTTTCATGGCGCCTACTCACTGCAAAACAACTCAGCGAGAGGAAAGAACTCCCCTCACTCCCCCCACGCCGCAAACGCGTCGTTGAACGCGCGCTCGCCGGGGGCGCCTTTTTCGATCGCGATGATGGCGCGGCGCTGGTTGGTGTAGACGAGCGGCACGTCGAACCAGGAGCGCTCCTTGAGGAGCTGCAGGTTGCGCGAGCGGTCGGCATCGACGTTGGAGAGGCCGACCAGGAAGAAGCCGTCGGTGACCTTCACCGCCAGGCCTGCGAGCGGCGTGCCGCGGGCCTGCTCGTTGGACTTCATCAGGATGCCCGGCACATTGCCGACGCCGCCGTTCGGGAAATCCTGCGGCAGGATGAAGGTGAGCTCGGCGGTGTGGCTCGCGGGCAAGGACGAGTCGGTGTTGCGGCGGAACGACATCGTCATCTTGAACTTGCGGTCGGGGATCTCGATGTCGGCGCGCACGGCGATGTCGGGTGCCGCGTTGCCCGAAGCCTTGATCGGTTCGGTGCGCCAGATCACCGAGCCCACATATTGCTTGCCCTTGGGATCGCTGGGGTCCTCGTCATAGAGCACGACACGCTGCGCCACCGGTGCAACCGGCTCGCTGGACGACGGCTGGCCGACGCGGTCCGGAATCTTCGGCTTGGTCGCGGGCGTCGCTACATCCTTCGGCGCCTCCACCGAGGGTGACGACTTGAGCAGGCCGCTCACCACCGTGACCGCCTGCTTGCCCCAGAGGATGCCGGCGCCGACCAGGATCAGGATGATGCCGACCGCAATCGCGCTCTTGAACGGGAATGCCGAGCCGAGCCGCGCGCTCTTCTTGACGTTGCGATCGCCGCCATTGCCGAGCCGCGCCCGCGGCTGCGATCCCTGCGGGTAGCGCTCGGCCTCCTCGCTCGACTCGTCATAGGAATAGGGGGCGTCCGGATCGGCGCCGCGATTCTCCATGTTCGGCTCGAGCCGGTCGAACTCCGGCGAGGGAGACGGCACATTGGCGTAGGTCTTGCGCGCATTGCGGTTCGCCTGCGCGGCGGCGCGGCCGAGATCGTCGGCGTCGGCGGCGAGATCGCGGAAGCCACGCAGAGCCGGCGGCTGCGGCGCCGGCGGCGGCGCGCCATTGTTCGCGGCACCGTTATTGTCCGGCCCTCGGCGCGCGCCGGGAGGGCGCTGCGGATCGGGCGTTGGTGGCGCCGGCGGGCGCGGGGTGACCGGCGGCGCCTCGCCACGGAGATTGCGCGGCGGGCGATCCTCGCCGCCAGGCGGACGCGGCGGCGGTGGAGTGCGCGGGCGCGGCGGGGTGGCTGCCGGGGCCGGAGCGCCTTCCGGCGGGCGGGTGGTGGTGGCGGCGGTGGCAGTGGCGCGGCGGAAGGCGTCGCCGCTGCGGGAACCGGTGCCAGGACGGGTGGCCTCGCGGGCGCGCTGGGCGGCCTCCGATTCGACCTTGCGAACGGCCTCTTCGAGCGCCAGGCGCTCGCGGGTGATCTCGGACTCGGAAAGCGGCGGCTGGACGCCGCGGAGCTGCTGGATCAGCGCAGCCCGCGCGCGCTCATAAAGCGCGCGGCGGCTCTCACCGGGAGCATTGGGGTCCAATCCGGCGATGGCGCGGGCAATCAGCGGGTAGTAATCAGCCATTTCCATTCAAATTGGTGGGATATAGGTAATATCCCGTTAAGCCTCGAACGGATTTTGTACCAGAATAGTATCTTCGCGTTCCGGGCTGGTGGAAAGAAGCGCGATCGGACAGCCGACCAATTCTTCCACCCGGCGGACATATTTGATGGCCTGCGCCGGCAGGTCGGCCCAGGACCGGGCGTTCGCCGTCGGCTGCTTCCAGCCCTCGATAGTCTCATAGATCGGCACCACGCGGGCCTGTGCACCCTCGCCCGCCGGCAGGTGGTCGATTTCCTTGCCGTCGAGCTTATAGCCGGTGCAGACCTGTATGGTATCGAATCCATCCAGAATATCGAGCTTTGTCAGCGCCAGCCCCGTGATGCCACAGGTGCGCACCGTCTGGCGCACCAGCACCGCATCGAACCAGCCGGTGCGGCGCTTGCGGCCGGTGTTGACGCCGAATTCCTTGCCACGGCGGCCGATTTCCTCACCGATCTCGTCCGTCAGCTCGGTCGGGAACGGCCCCTGGCCGACACGGGTGGTGTAGGCCTTGCAGATCCCCAGGACATAGCCGACCGCGCCGGGGCCGAGGCCAGCGCCGGTCGCCGCCTGTGCGGCCACCGTGTTGGAGGAAGTGACGTAAGGGTAGGTGCCGTGGTCGACGTCGAGCAGAGCGCCCTGGGCACCCTCGAACAGGATGCGCTTGCCCTCGCGGCGCTTGAGGTCGAGCAGGCGCCAGACGGTTTCCGCATAGGGCAGGATCTTCGGCGCCAGCGCCGTCAGCTCGCGCAGGATGCCCTTGCCGTCGACCTCCTCGAGATTGAGGCCGCGGCGCAGCGCGTTGTGGTGCGCCAGCAGGCGGTCGATCTTGTGCGGCAGGGTGTCGAGATCGGCGAGGTCCATCAGGCGAATGGCGCGGCGGCCGACCTTGTCCTCATAGGCCGGGCCGATGCCGCGGCGGGTGGTGCCGATCGCGGTCACGGCGTTGGATGATTCGCGAAGTGCATCGAGATCGCGGTGCAGCGGCAGGATCAGCGTGACATTCTCGGCGATTCGTAAGTTATCCGGGCTGACCGCCACGCCCTGCCCCTTCAGCCGCTCGACCTCGTCCAGGAAGGCCTGCGGATCGAACACGACGCCGTTGCCGATCACGGCCAGCTTCGACGGCCGCAGCACGCCCGACGGCAACAGCGCGAGCTTGTAGGTCTCGCCATTGATGACAAGCGTATGGCCGGCATTGTGACCGCCCTGGAAGCGCACGACGATGTCGGCCTGCTCCGACAACCAGTCGACGATCTTGCCCTTCCCTTCGTCGCCCCACTGGGCGCCGACCACGACAACATTGGCCATTTCGCAAGCGTTCCCTGCAACACTTCAAGGTTCGATCATGATCACAGCGGAAAAGCGGTGCCGAACTTTCCGGATCATGGTTTAAGCTGCCCGGCCGAAATCACGGCGGTGGCCGCTCGCACACAGGTCGCTAACCCGATAAAGGAAGCGCTACGCTTAAGCAAGCAAGAAGGGTAGTTTTTGCGCCGTTTCGACGATCTCCAAGCCTTTGATATCCCCGGAAAATTTGTGGCCGCCGCAAGGCAGGGCCGGATCATGGACAAGGTTTAAGGGAACAGCCAGCCAGATGTCCAGGAGCACGCGCGCCACCGAGACGCTGGCAAAGCTCGGCGTGACATTCACCCTGCACGCTTATGACTATGATCCTGACGCCGAGAGCATCGGCCTGCAGGCCGCCGAGGCGCTGGGGGTGGCACCCAAACGGATGCTGAAGACGCTGATGGCGGAGGTCGACGGCAAGCCGGTCTGCGCCGTGGTGCCGTCGGACTGCGAGGTCAGCATGAAGAAGCTCGCGAGCGCTTTCGGCGGCAAGACCGCGAAGATGATGCGGCCGGCCGATGCCGAGCGGCTGACCGGCTACCATGTCGGCGGTATCAGCCCGTTCGGGCAGAAGAAGCGCGTGCCAATCGCGATCGAACAGGCGGCGCTTAACGAGACGAGCGTGTTCGTCAATGGCGGCCAGCGCGGCCTGCAAATCGAGCTTGCGCCCGACGATGCCGTGAAGGCTGTCGGCGCGATCGTACGGCCGCTGACGGCGTAAGGTGAGGCTCAGGCTGTCGCGTGCTTGAGCGTCAGCACCTCGCCGCGCTTCGAGAGCAGCGAGAACACCAGCGACAGCGGCGCCATTGCCGCCAGCAGCGCGGCGCCCGCGATCAGCGCGGCCGACGGGTTGCCCCAGGCATCCTGCAGCCGGCCGGCGGCGGAAGGTCCGATCGCCATCAGGATGTAGAAGCAGGTGAAGAACAGGCCGAAGCCAAGCGAGCGGTCGCGCGGCGCGAGCACGCGCGTCGGCAGTGACAGGATCGCGCCGGACAATGGGCCGATGGCGACGCCGAAGACCAGGCAGGCGATCGTTGGATGGATGTTTGCGACGAACAGCGCCAGCGCCAGCGCCGCCAGAAGTCCGCAAGCAATGATCGCTGCGACCGGCCGCCCCGACCGCTCGACCAGATAGCCGCCGGCGGGAATGGCAATGATGGTGAACCAGATCGCGAGGCTGACCAGCGAGGCCGCGCCCGTCGGGCTCGAGCCGTGCGCCACCATCAATGGCGGCGCATAGCTGAAGAACAGCACGCAGGCGAGATTCATCGCGCCCCAGATGACGCCCGCGACCAGGACCGGGACCAGGGTCCTGACCGGCAGGCCGGTGCGCGCGGCCGCCGCGGCAGTCTCTGCCTGAACGGGACTCCGCGGCAGCAATGCGAAGGCGCCGAGCACGACCAGGGCCAACATCGCGCTCGACGCCATCACCGCCGGCCACCCCAGCGATTGTGCCAGATAGGTCTGCGCCGGCAGCGCGAGCATCGCGCCGAACGGCCAGCTCATCTGCAACAGCGACATCGCCAGCACGATCTCGCGGCCGGCGAACCAGTCGGTCGTCATCTTGGTGGCGACCAGGATTACGATGGTGGCGCCGACGCCACCGATCACGCGCGCGACCAGCGCAGCGGCGAAGCTGTCGCAATAGGACAGAGCGACGCCCGACACCGCCATCAGCGCCAGCCCGCCGAGCCCGAGCGTCGTCTCGCGCACGCGCTGGCCGATCAGGCCGGCCGGAAAGGCGACGACGATTCCGGGCAACAGATAAGCGCCGAGCAGCATGCCGAGCTGGACGTAGCTGAGCGCCAGATCGTGCATCAGGAAGTTGGTCGTGGATCCGACCGACTGGAATTGAAACCCGGTCGCCGCGCGCGCCGCGAACAGCACTGCAAGCACGATCCATCTGCGGGGCATCTCTGCCTCCCGATCAATCCTGGAGGTCGCCGCTGACGAGATTAAGGCTGACAGCGTCGGAGAATTCGGACAGTTCGTCTTCTGATATCTCATGCAGCGAGAGCTGGAGCTGCATGATCGCGAGATCGACGAGGTGGCCGGCAAAGGACAGCCCGCCGGAAACCAGAATGTTACGCTGTTCGGTCAGTACCGGAATCACGTTACGCAAGCGACGGGCCCTCAATTCATCCATATCGATGCCCTCTCAGAGGCCGCTGCGCGGTCGCGACCAGCCAGTGGGCGGTGGTGGCGACGTCGGCGAACAACTCGATCGCCTTCGTCGCGACAAGGTGCACTGAACCAGGATCGGCATCGCGCCGCTGCCGGCTCGCGGCTGCATCGGTCAGGAAGGTGACGCGATGGCCGCGGTGTGAAGCGTCGATGGCGGTGGCAAGGCAGACCTCTTCCGCCGCCAGACCGCCGATCGCAAAGCTGCCGATCCGCGAGACGACGTCCTCGAACAGCGGATTGGCGTAGCAGGAAGGCTGCCTGCGCTCGAACACCATGTCCGCGCGCTTCGGCTCGAGACCCATGATCCAGCGCGACTGCGCCTTCCTGTCGACGAGATCCAAGCCTTCAGCCCGCCGCGTGAAGGCGATCGGCATCCCGGCATTGCGGGCGTGCTGGATCGCGGCCCTGCAGCTTTCCAGCGAGCGCTCGAGATCGTCAGCGCAACCCGCCGCCCCGCGGAAATAGGCCTCCTCCTGCAGGTCCACCATGACCAACAGCCGGCTGTTGGAAGCGCCAACATAGGGTTTGAGGTCGATCACCGGGGCCATGGCGGTCACATCGCGGCCGGCTGCGCCGCCGGGCCGCGGCCGGCGGACATTTCCAGGATGCCGGGAACGTCCCACTGTCCCTCGGGGCGGATCAGGACGTAAGGATCCTCGCCAAGGGTGATGCGCTGCGGATGCCGCTCGGTCTGAAGCTTGACCTCGACATAGTCGAAATCGGAGAACACGAATTCGCGCGAGCCAGACATGCGCTCGAAGCCGCGCTGCTCCCAGAAGCCGAGCAATCGCTTCTGCGCATGCGCATAGAGGACGTTGTAACCCTTCTTGCGGCAGAGCTCGATCGCGGCATCGACGATGCGCCCGGCGATGCCGCTGCTGCGGCTTTCGCTGCGCACCGCCAGCCGCTCCAGCTTGGCGAAATCGGCGAAGTAGCGGATCCGCAGGCAGCCGACCGGCTCGCGGCCCTGATGGCAGATCAGATGCGTCGCGGAGAAATCATTGCCGTCGAATTCCTCCTCGAACGGGCAATGCTGCTCGCCCATGTAGACGGCGCTGCGGATCGCCATCACGCGCGCCATCTCGTCCATCGAGCGCACCACCCGCACCGAAATCGGATCCGGCGGCACCGGCTTCGGCGGCGGCATCTCGTGCGAGCGATCGAGCATCTGCAGATGCGGCGCGAACAATCCGTCATAGCGGGCGCCCGGAGTGAACCCGAGCGGCTCGAGCACGCGCAGGCCTTCCTTGGTGATCGGGCGCGAATAGATGTTGATGCCCTGGTAGAGCGGGGTCGAGAATTTCTGCAGCACCAGCGGGATCGCAGCGACCGTCGGCCCCTTGGCGTGGATGCACCAGACATAGATGCCCGCCGGCCGCTCCGACTGCCGCGTGACGAAGGCGAGATCGGGATTCTTGGTATCGAGCCGTCCGTCGATCAAGCGGCGCGTGCCTTCCTGCGTCAGCGGCAGCACCGCGAGGAAACCTTCGCCCTTCGGCGCGGCAATGTCGAACTGATCACGCCGCGCGATCGCCCAGAACGCGTCCGGATTATGGTTGGCGACGGTCTGAACGACGCGGTTGGTGGTCAGTCCCGGAATATCTTCCCTCGCCGCATCCATCAGCGCCGCAATCCCGGCGGCATCGACGGTGAAAATCACCGTGCGTTTCGCCAATTGCAGCATGGTCATCTTGTCGAGCGAACGGGCGGGACCCGCCCCCTGACGCCTGGTGGCGGCTTTGCGAATAAAATCGAGGTCCAGAGCAGTCATCGATCATCTCTCGCGGTTGTGGTTTTGCCGCGTTTCTGCCAAGAATAGAGGGGTGTTCCCGTTAAGCTAAAAGGCGACAAACGAGGCGATTTGTATGCACTCACCTGAGCGCAGGGGTGTTCACCACCGTGCACACCCCCCGGGCCGCATCGCCCAGTGGGATTCGGTGCGGATCTTCCTTGAGGTTGCACGGATCGGCAGCTTCCGCGCTGCAGCCCTCGAGCTGAACGCTTCGGCCAACTTCCTGCGCAAGCAGATCCTGCAACTAGAGAGTGCCTATAAAACGACATTGATCACCCGCCATGTCGACGGCGTGCGGCTGACGCCAGAGGGCGAGAAGGTGCTGGAGGCGGCGCGACGGATGGAAGAAGCCGCCTTCGGCCTCGACCGCGCGCTGAGCCAGACCACGCCGGCGCTCTCGGGCGAGGTGCGCTTTGCCATCACCGAAGGTCTCGGCACCTTCTGGGTCGCGCCGCGGCTGATCGAATTCCAGCGCGTCTATCCGGGGCTGCTCGTCGATCTCAAATGCGAGATGCGCTCCGCCGACGTGCTCAGGCTCGAGGCCGACGTCGCGGTGCAGCTCGAAGAGCCCGACAAGCCCGACCTGAAGCGCGTCAAGATCGGCCGTCTCCACGTCATGCCGTTCGTCAGCCCGTCCTATGTCGAGATCTACGGCATGCCGAAGGACCAGGACGACATCCGGCAGAACCACCGCATCGTGCTGCAGGACGCCGACCAGACCCGCGCGCAGCAGATGTACGAGCAATATGCCGGCCGCGAGCAGGTCGGCTTCGTCGCCATGCGCAACAATGTCAGCAGCGCCCATGTCTGGGCGGTCGCCAAGGGTGCCGGCATCGGCTGGCTGCCGACCTATGTGCCGGCGGTCGCGGGGCCTTTGATCCCGCTCGACATCGGCATCAATTTCTCGCTCGACATCTGGCTTGCCTATCACCCCGACGCCAAGCGGATTCCGCGCGTCAAGCAGTTGATCGACTGGACCATCCAGGCCTTCGATGGCCGGAAGTATCCGTGGTTCCGCGACGAGTTCGTGCATCCCAACGATCTGCAGAAAACCTACAAGGGGGAGCCACTGGTAAATCTGTTCGCAGGCTTCGTGAACGAAACACGCTCCAAGATCGGCTGAGCAACCCAATGAGCAAATCGACCGACGGGTACATCGATCAATTGGTGCAGGCCAAGTGGCGCGAGATCGGATTATCGCAGTCCGACCTTGCGGAAGTGCTGGGAGCAACGCCCCCGCCCCCGCCACGGACGGAGCGCACAAACGGCCGGGATGCGGTTGATATCGAGCGCCTGCGCCAGGTGGCGAGCGCGCTCGGCGTCTCCGTCGATCTCTTCAACGGCCGCGCCGCCAGCGCCGCCGCCCGGGCGCGGCGGCTGCCCGAGCCGGGCTCCGCATCGCTGCAGTCGCTGCTCGAGCTGCGCCTGTTGCGGCTGTTTCGTGAATTGCATGACGTCGATACGAAACGGATCCTCATCGAACTCACCGCACAGATCGTCAAGCGCCAGGCCGATCCTTCCGGCGAGGCCGGCTGACGCTGCCCCTCCGCGCGCCGGCGCCCCGCGAAGCAGTCACCGAAACTAGCCGACAGGCTTGCCGGGATAGAGCCCGCGCATGGTCGAGATGCAGCCAACAGCATTGCCGTCGCCGTAAAATCCGTGTCTGTGGCCTCGGCCGGGTCCTCTCACATTCCGGCCCGGCGCGTGAACCCGCCGGGCGGGCCACGGCGCCATGAACCGGGCCCGACGCATGTCTGCTTCCGAGACCACCTCTCCCGCCGGCTCCGGCAACTGGCTGGCCAACCAGCCCTACCTCTTGCTCAGCTTCACCGCGCTGTTCTGGGCCGGCAACGCCATCGTCGGCCGCCTCGCCGCCGGCCATATTGCGCCGGTGACGCTCTCCTTCTTGCGCTGGTCGCTGGCGTTCCTCTTGATCCTCCCCTGGGCCTGGCCGCACCTGAAGCAGGACTGGCCGGCGATCCGCGGCCGTCTCGGCCTGATGGTGTTGCTCTCGCTGACGGGGATCGGCGTCTTCAACACCATGCAGTACTGGGCGCTCGAATATACCCAGGCGCTGAACACGCTGCTGCTGCAATCGGCGGCGCCGCTGATCATCGCGGTGTGGTCGCTGGTCCTGCTCGGCGTGCGGCTAACGGCAGCGCAAGCATTCGGCGTTCTGCTGTCGCTTGCGGGCGTGCTGGTGATCATCCTGCACGGCGACCTCACCGCACTGTCGAAGGTCGAGTTCAACAAGGGCGACCTGATCTTCATCACGGCGCTCACGATCTTCGGGATCTATTCGGTGCTGTCGCTGAAGCGACCGGAGATCCACGGCCTGTCATTCGTCGCCTTCACCTTCGGCTGCGGCGCAGCCTGCCTGATACCGTTCCTGGTCTGGGAATTGCTGACACGCCCGGTGATGCAGTTCAACGTGAGCAACCTGCTCTCGCTGATCTATGTCGCGGTGTTTCCCTCGACGCTGGCCTATCTCTGCTTCAACCGCGGCGTCCAGTTGATCGGCGCCAACCGCACGGCGCC
This sequence comes from Bradyrhizobium sp. Arg237L, assembly GCF_029990105.1. Lineage (NCBI taxonomy): Bacteria > Pseudomonadati > Pseudomonadota > Alphaproteobacteria > Hyphomicrobiales > Nitrobacteraceae > Bradyrhizobium > Bradyrhizobium sp. Arg237L. The sequence continues at coordinate 16,324 of NZ_JAQMIL010000038.1, forward strand.
GTTCTTCCATGTGGTGCCGGTGTTCGGCACCGTGTTGTCGATCATCTTCCTCGGCGAGCATCCGCAACTGTTCCACTTCATCGGCTTTGCGCTGGTGCTGTCAGGCGTGTTCGTCGCCTCGCGCAAGCCGAAGCCGGCCTAGGGCGTTTTGGAGCGAAGTGGACACCGGTTCGCATAGCAATCAAGTTTACGCAGATTGCTTAAACTTATCTGCGCAGGAAGTGCGTCAAAACAAAAATCAACAGCTTCGGTTCTGATTCAATCAGACCCGAAGCTGTTCTGGGCGAGATCGGGCGAAATCAGCCCTTGCGCATTTTGCTGAGCAGATAGTTGTCGTAATAGTTTTCCGCGATCTGCGTATAGAAAAGCACGTCCTTCATATACGCGTCGTGGCTCTCTTTTGTTTTCTTGAAGAGCGGGCTCTTCTCGGCAATCTCGTTCAGATAGTCCTGGGTGGCTTTGTAGCTGGCCTCCATGACCGGTTGCGGAAACGCGCGCAGCTCCGTTCCGTTCGCAATAAGCCGTTTCAGGGCCGCGGGGTTTACGCTGTCGTACTTCTCAAGCATCCAGGCGCCTGCTGCCGACCCGGCCTGGGTGAGGATCGCCTGGTATTGCTTGGGAAGCGCATTCCACTTCTCGTCGTTCACGATCATGTGCAGCATGGCGCCTCCTTCCCACCAACCGGGGAAGTAGTAGTACTTCGCCACCTTGTAGAAGCCGAGCTTCTCGTCATCATAGGGACCGACGAACTCCGCGGCATCGATCGTCCCCTTCTCGAGCGCTGGATACACATCACCGCCAGCGATCTGCTGCGGCACGACACCGAGCCTTGCGAGCACATGGCCGCCCATGCCCGCGATGCGGAACTTGAGGCCCTTGAGATCATCGACCGTCTTGATCTCCTTGCGAAACCAGCCGCCCATTTGCGTGCCGGAGTTGCCGCACAGGATGGCGTGCACCTTGAAAGGCTTCAGGGCTTCGGCGCAGAGTTCGGCACCGCCGCCGAATGTCCACCAGGAATGTTGGTGGCGATGGTTCATACCAAAGGGCACGCCCGTCGCATAGGCAAGCACCGGCTCCTTGCCGATGTAGAGATAAAGCGGCGTCTGCGCGATCTCGACGGACGCGACGCTCACGGCGTCAAGCGCCTGCAAGCCGGGCACGATCTCGCCAGCCCCAAAAGTCTGGATCTGAAACTTGTTGTCTGTGGCCTCTGCCACGTATTTCGCATAGGTCTGCGCCGTGCCGTAAATGGTATCGAGCGACTTCGGAAAGCTCGACGTCAAGCGCCACTTGATCTCGGGCATCGACTGCGCGATCGCAGGTGCCGCAACCAGCGTCGTCGCGCCGGCCACGGCGCTGCCTGTGAGAAACGTACGGCGCTTCATGATGTCATCACTCCTTCGGATTGCAATTCGACTGGGCACCGCTTCCGCAGCCGGCCCGACGGCATAAGGACCTATCCCAAAGGCCCAGCCGATACCAGAGTAGCCTACGACTGACCCGGCCCAAAGCCTCGAGCCTTGGCTATCGCGTCCATTTGAGGCAGAGGCGTTTGCGCTATCCGAGCTCGAAGGTAGTGACGCCGAATATCCGCTCCAGTCGCAATGGCGGTATTGCGCCGGTATACATGCGCGCGGTCTCGAACACTGGCGCAAGGCCCAAGTCTTGCGCCAGCGCGACAGCGTCGCAGTTGATGCTGGGAACGTCGAGGAAGATCTCGCCGTCGCCCACGCGGGCCAGCAAAGCCGACAGAACTGCCTCGGCGCTCGCGCGGTCGTCGGCCATGAGCGGGCCGATCTTGCGGCCCCTCCGGCACCGACGGATCACGCCCCAGCCGGCAAGCCCGCCATCGCGCACGAGCGCGCAACCGACATGCCCGGGCGAGCCGATCCAGGCGCGCAGGAACGCAGTGCGCCGAGCCGGAAACACCGTCGCGTCATACGCCTCCACGCTCGCCAACGGGACGTCGGCGAGCGTGACGACATTTGCCTGCGGCGCATCCGGAGCCGCGACGGTGCCGCCGTAACGGACGTTGGCATAAGCGAACTCGAACCCGGACTTCCTGTAGTTCTCCTGCTGCGCCACCACGCCGTCGAGCCCGATCACGCGTCGGCCAGCGTGCGCAATGGCCGCGTTCCATATGCGCAGACCGTAGCCACGGCCGCGCAGGTCTTTTCGCACGATGTAGAAACCGAGAAACGCGAAGCTCTCATCGTAATTGACGCAGGAGACGGTCGCGATCGGAGCGCCATCGAGTTCGCCGATGAAGAAGCCTTCCGGATCGGCCGCGGCGAAGCAGGTGGCGTCGGCGAGGCCCGGATTCCAGCCTTCGGCCGCCGCCCAGTCCAGGGCAATAGAGATTTCGTCCGGCCGCATCGTCCGGATGCGCAGGCCGCTCGTGGCGGGCGATCGTACGGATGGACTCATGAAACGATATCACCACGAGTGAGCTGTTACCGGCAACCAAAGAAACGCCATGGCCGCGGCGCCCGGGATTCCCTGGAAAACATCCGCTTCTGGCTTGAGAGCCGACGACTACCGCTTGGGCCTTTGCCACATCGGCTGTTAGGGTCAGAGCGGACATGAAGCAGCGAAGTCTCGACGGCCGCTTGTGACCCAGGCCGTGTGAAAATGCACACGGCCTGGACCCGAAGCCGACCTCAACCTGTCTGGTAGCCTGTTAAGTCAATGTTTCTGACTTATGGTTCGCCTGAAGGTAGTGTAGCTTTCTCTGCTGTGACGCACGCATCGTTGCGGCGCGCAATCTCAATCTCACACTGGCCGCATTGCGACTTGCGTCTCCTGCTGCATAGAGCTTGGGAGACACTCGCATGAAAAGATTACTTCTGGCGGCGACCAGTTTGATTGCGCTCTGCATTCCGGCAACGGCGCAAGATACTGAGGTCCGGGTGATGCCCGATACGCTCGCATGGAAGGATAATCCAGCCTTTCCGAAGGGCGTTCAGATCGCCACCTTGGTCGGTGACCCCGCAAAGGCGGGCGACGTTATTGTCTTGCGCATCAAGTTTCCAGCGAACTTCCAAATGCCTCCGCATACTCATCCCTATTCTGAAGTTGTCACCATCATAAGCGGAGCCGTCGGCACCAGTCATGGTGACAAATTTGAAAAGAAGGGTGATCTTCTGAAGCCAGGCTCGTTATGGGTGTATCCCGCAAAACACGGGCATTACGCCTGGACTGGAAGCGAGGAAGGGATACTTCAGGTTCAGTTTATTGGCCCAGGTGGCATCGATTACCTCAATCCAGCTGACGATCCGCGCAAATAGTAGCCGCCCGCATTGTAAGAGGCCGTCTCAAGCGGACACTTATCTTTCCGGCATTTGCAAGGGAGGATGTCATGCGATCTTCTCCAAAAGTTGCGAGCGCAGCACTTGTGCTGTGCATCGTGTCATTATCGTTTTCCTCCAGCGCTTTGGTCGAGCCGAAAGCGGACGTGGGGGCCGCAACCTTGGCATGGGGGCAGGCTCTAGGCGAAGACGATCCCGAAAAGGTATTACCCTTCTATTCGGACGATGCCGTGCTCTGGGGCACGCTGTCGCCGACCGTGCGATCCGACCGGGCGGCGCTGCGAGACTATTTCGTGACCGCATTCAAAGTTCTACCCGGGCTCAAGGTCGCTTTCGGCGATCAACTGATCCGGGTGTACGGCAACGCGGCGGTCAATACCGGTTACTACACGTTCTCCTACGTCAAGGATGGCGAGACGAAGAGCTTGCCGGCGCGCTACAGCTTCACCTACGTCAAGAACGGCGAGCGTTGGCTGATCGTCGACCACCATTCCTCGGCTATGCCATCGACCCCGAGATAGCTCACAAGGTTATCGAGTGGTGACCCCCCGTAGGGGCTCAGCTGCGGGGATTCGCGGTTATCTGTTCGTCCGGACTTGGCCCCAAGCGGCGGTTGGTGGATGTCTGCTATTCCACCGCTGTTAAGGGATAACCAGACATCCCTCGAACGGGCCGAAAACGACGCGAGTGACCCTGAGCAGAAGTCCCATCGGTTGTTTGATCTCCAGCGGCGGCAGTGACTGTGTTCGGTCTATCTATCCGCCCCATCGTCGCACTTAGCTTGGCGGGCCTTAGTCTTGAGAATTAGGGTCAGCTCCGTTGACGAATCGCGCGAACTGACGCCGAAAGCGCACGCGAGTGGCGTGAAGATCGACAACGCCTGATGAAGGGTGTTCACTCTCGGAGAAGAGATCCGAGGGAGGTCTCCAATAACAATAGACACATTCATTGGTTCATAGGGAGAAACGAGATGTCCTTCGTCGCGCGACGATTGGCGGCGTTTTCGACCGTCATCATAATGCTTGCCGCCAGCGGAGGCAGCGCACTTTCCCAGAAGAAATACGATGCCGGCGCAACCGACACCGAAATCAAGATCGGCAACATCATGCCCTACAGCGGGCCGGCGTCGGCTTACGGCACTACAGGCAGGACCGAGGCGGCCTATTTTCGCAAGATCAACGGCGAAGGCGGCATCAACGGCCGCAAAATCAACTTCATTTCCTATGACGACGGTTACAGTCCACCAAAAGCGGTCGAGCAGGCGCGCAGACTGGTTGAGAGCGACGAGGTTTTCCTGATCTTCGGCTCGCTTGGCACGCCGTCCAACACTGCCATTCAGAAATATATGAACGCGAAGAAGGTGCCGCAGCTGTTCGTGCAGACCGGCGCGACCAAATGGAATGATCCGCAGAACTTCCCGTGGACTATAGGTTGGTCGCCCAACTATCAGAACGAGGCGCGGATCTACGCGAGGTATATTCTGAAGGAAAAGCCGAACGCCAGGATCGCGGTCCTCTACCAGAGCGACGACTATGGGAAGGATTATCTCAAAGGCCTGAAGGATGGCCTCGGCGCCAAGGCTGCGTCGATGATCGTTGCCGAGGACGCCTATGAGGTGGCCGAGCCGACCATCGACTCGCACGTCGTCAAGATGAAGTCGCTCAATGCCGACGTATTCGTCAACATCACCACGCCGAAATTCGCGGCGCAGGCCATCAAGAAGGCAGCCGAGATCGGCTGGAAGCCACTGCACGTCCTCAACAGCGTCAGCACCTCCATCGGTGCCGTCATCAAGCCCGCCGGCTTCGAAAACGCACAGGACATCATTTCGGTGGCCTATCTGATGGACCCGCTCGACCCGCAATGGAAGGATGATCCCGGAATGAAGGTGTTCGACGAATTCCTCGCCAAGAATTTTCCCGAAGGCAATCGGGCTGATAGTCTGGTGATGACAGGCTTCAATATGGCCCAGACGCTGGTTCAGGTACTCAGGCAGTGCGGCGATAACCTCACGCGCGAGAACGTGATGAAGCAGGCTGCAAACCTCAAGGACTTCAGGACCACCAACCTGCTGCCCGGCACCAACATCAACACCAGCCCGATCGATTTCGCGCCGATCAAGCAGGTCCAGCTCAGGAGGTTCAAGGGCGAGAAATGGGAGCTGTTCGGGCCCATGCTCAGCAGCGAAATCGGAGGCTAGAGCGCTTTATTCGATCATAGCGGCGGATGTCGATCTTATGGGTTATCGCGTGGCTGCGGATGGTGGTGGCGCTGGTTGCTGCGAAGGCTATTCGATCAGCACAGCTGATCTTGGGGGCGGGCCGGGAATTTAGGCCCATCGCAGTGTGGCAACCGCTTCGGAAAGTAGTAAGCTCAGAATCGCCCGACGCCTCGCGCGGAGGTCCCCATGAGAGTTCCGGACACCCTACGCGCCAAAAGCGCTGATGTTCGCAGGCTCCTCCCCCACCCGAGCGCGGTTAGTCTGGTCGTTTGGAGGGTGCTGTGATCTAGAGGGTACTGTGATCGAGCAGCGGGTTCAAAGGCGACTAGCGGCAATCTTGGCCGCCGATGTGGTCGGTTACTCCGCGTTGATGCAACGCGCTGAGGAAGCTACCTACGCCGAGTTCGAGCGACTCAAGCGAGAATTGATCGAACCTAGCCTCTCCCGCCACGAAGGAAGACTTATCAAGACAACGGGTGATGGCGCGCTCGCTGAGTTCGCGAGTCCCTTAGCCGCGACGAGATGCGCGGTCGAGATACAGGATCATCTCGCCCTGGGCAGCAGTCCCCTAAGGTTGCGCGTCGGGCTCAACCTTGGTGACGTTATCGTTGGGCAGGACGGTGACCTCTACGGCGACGGGATCAACATTGCTGTCAGGCTGGAGGGGATCGCTGATCCGGGCGGCATCCTGATTTCCGAAAAGGTGTACAGCGAAGTCGAAGGCAAGCTGGACGTTGGTTTAGAGGATCGCGGCAAGCAGCAACTCAAGCACATCTCCAGGCCGGTCCGCGCATACGCGGTAAGTACGGGACCGCGTCGCGCGCTGACCGAGAGGCTGAGTTCGGCCCCTCCGCTCCCCGACAAACCATCCATCGCCGTGCTGCCGTTCCAGAACATGAGCGGCGACCCCGAACAGGACTACTTCGCCGATGGAATGGCCGAGGACATCATCACGGCGCTGTCCCATTTCAAGGCGCTGTTCGTCATCGCCCGCAATTCGAGCTTCACCTACAAGGGGCGCGCCGTCGACGTGAAGCAGGTTGGGCGCGAGCTTGGGGTGCGCTACGTGCTGGAAGGCAGCGTTCGCAAAGCGGCCAACCGGGTGCGCATCACGGGACAGCTCGTCGATACCGCCACCGGGGCACATCTTTGGGCCGACCGGTTTGATGGTGGGCTCGGCGACATCTTCGATCTGCAGGACCAGGTGACCGAGAGCGTTGTCGGGGCGATCGCGCCGGTGGTGGAAAAAGCCGAGATCGAGCGTGCCAAGCGCAAGCCGACCGAGAGTCTCGACGCCTATGCCCTCTATTTACGCGGGTTGGCCAGGCTTTATCAGTATGGTAGCCGGCAAGTGAACGACGAGGCATTGCGCCTGTTCAAAAGCGCGATCGAGCTCGACCCCGATTTTGCCTCCGCCTACGGCCGTGCCGCCTCTTGCTACCACTTTGCCAAAGTCAATGGCTGGTTTTCAGACACAGCAAACGAGATTGCCGAAGTGAAGAGGCTCGCCCAACGGGCGGTTGAGTTGGGCAAGGATGACGCGACCGCGCTCGCCGAGGGCGGGCGTGCAATAGCGTATGTCGTTCGCGATCTCGAGGTAGGCGCCGCCTTAATCGATCGTGCGCTTGTGCTCAATTCCAATTCGGCTGAGGCATGGCACTACGGCGGCTGGGCAAAAACCTTTCTCGGCGAGCACGAGGCGGCGATCGAGCGCTTCGCGCGTGCTCTGCGCCTAAGCCCATTTGATCCGCGGGTGACAGGAATGCGGGTTGGGACCGCGGTCGCCCATTTCTTCCTGGGCCGCTATGACCAAGCGGCATCGTGAGCGGCAGTGGCATTGCAGGACAATCCGGACCATCAATCTGGATTACGCGTCGCCGCCGCAAGCAATGCAATGGCCGGACGGCCGGAGCAAGCACACAAGGCAATGGCTCGGCTGCGGCAACTCAATCCCGCGCTACGTGTGTCCAATCTCAAAGACGTGCTGGGCCCTTGGCACGCCGAAGGCCTCTCGCGATACGAAGAAGCATTGCGGCGAGCTGGGTTGCCGGAATGAAATCGGAGCCAAGTGCTTATCTGCGCAACGAGGTGATCGAATGAGCGCGACTTCCGCTGTTGGCCCTTTTGCAACCCCGGTCGACGCCCGCGATTGCGCCGCTCTTGGCGGACAAGCGGACGTCAGGCGTGCCGGACCCAAGCACACCGACGCGCAGACAGCATACCGTGACGTTCGGCAGCGGTGCTCGCAATGCCTGCCAAGCGACGGCGCCTCTCGTCCGGCTTCTCCCCTGCGTCACCACGCCGCCTGCCCCTCGATTGTAATATAGCTCACACGAGCAGTGATCGATCGGGAATAGTCTCATCCTGTGCATCCACGCGCAGCACCAGGAGTGTTGGCCATGACCGAGGGTAGCGCACACGACGCCGACAGCACGCAGATGCCCGGCAAATCCGACATCCGACGAGCAAGCAAACGGCGAACAGAAACGAGCAACTCCGACTCCGACGCCGTCCTCGACGGCGGCAGGATCGAGGCAAGCCCATCGCCCGTCCAGATCATTATGGCGGTCGCCGCCCTCGTGCTCGTTGCCGTGATCTCGTTCGCGACCGTTTTCGTCGTCGGTACCCTTTTCGTCGGAAACCGCGTGACCTACTGGATGATCGAGTTGATCTTCGCGCTACTGTGCGGAGGCGCCGGCGCCCTGCTCGGTGGATCGGCGGTCGTCCGCTCGACCCTGAGAATTCCGGGCAGTCCGGTGCGCGCGACCGTGGGCGGAGCGGTCGCGATGGTTATTGTTGGGTTTGCCTTGGCCTATCTCGGCCAGCCGCCTCTGGACGAGCCGCTGTATGCGCTGGACATTCACGGCGTGCCGGATCGCCAGACGGTCGGCAGCGACGAGTATCGAGTGTTCGTCGGCGCGAACAACTCAGACATCACATTCAGCCGGGATCCCGACAACGTCTCGCTCAAGATCCCACCCCGCGTCGGCACGCATAAGCTCTTGATCGCCGTCTACCGGCCGGTCGGTAAGGACGTATCCCGCACTTTCGCCCGATGCGAGCTCAGCTTCGAGATAATCGCGGGCGAGCGCAACGGGCCGACGCCGATGGATCTACTGTCGGTGGAGAGCTCTCCGCAACCGCACCTCTATTTCTCGCAGCACTACATCGAGCAAACCGTCACCGCCGCGCTGCAGCGCAACGAGCTCGTCGCCGACGAAGCCTGCGTGGAGGGACGCGTGGCGACCAAGTCCGACAAGACGCCCCTCGACGGACATTTCACACTCCAGACCAACAGCGTACGCAGCAGGGCCCTGAACTTCGCCCGGTTTAGCCCGCTGCCGCGTTATTCGGTGCTGGCGCGCGACCGCGCGAACTCAGAACCACTGGACACTCAGCCCGACCTGCCGCCGCAAGCGCGGCCGGTGCCGGGGCATGCGAAGGTATCATCAGCGGCGAGCCCGCCGGAGCCGCCACCAAGTGCGTCGGCCTTGACGCAGGTGGCGCAAGCGGGTGGTCCTGTTCCGAAAACAGCCGCGTCGTCTGCGGAGCCCCGGGCGGAGCAGCGCGCACCCGCTCCGCCTGCTCCGGCCTCGGTCTCCGCTCCGGGCGCCACCACCACTCCCGCCGTGCACTCCGAGCCGAAGACCACCTCCGCAACCGACAGCGGATCGCTCAACGAGCAGGTGGATGCGTATGTCCGCGGGGAAGACCGCGACCGCACCCAGCTGTACCAATCTTGGGGCCAGGTTGCCGACTACGTCGTCAAGGGCCTGCGTGATGAATCCGCCAAAGGTTCAGCACTGGTCGCCCCCTATCTGAACCTGCTCTCGAATGCGCTGGGCGTGATCGACGACGGGAAATACCTTCCGCCGACGCTGCGGCCCAATTGGGATCAGTCGGTGAAGCCCGATCGCCTCTCCAACAAGCGCAACATTCCGGGCTTCCGTTTCGATGACTATCGAATCGTCGTCGAATCCCTGTGCAGCTCGGACGAAGATGTCCGCCGTGCCGCACAGCGGTTGTTGAAACTCTATCCCTCGGACCACTTCCATCCGATCCTGCAGGCGCTGCCGCTGCAGCCCAATTTCAACCGCTGCCGGATCGACTTCACCGCCGAAACCGCCGCCTACTATTTCTACAATCGGATCGTGGAGTACGATGGGATCTTCGCATTGGACAAGGCAAGCCACGACTGGATCAGCCAGAATTACGCCGAGGGCACGGAGTGGGCAAAACGTGGCGAGGCGGAGGGCGGCTCACAGCCTCTCTTCAGCGCTATGCTTGACTATGCCCGTGGCCTGGTGCTGCTCGACCATGGCGAGAGGAAGGACGCACTCGCCTCCTTCAATCTGATGATTGGAGCGATCCGCAGCTCCGGCAGGATCTATCCCTCGAACCCCCGCCATATCGCGACGGCGCTCCGGCTGACCCTCGATCCCGGCAGCAGCGCCAAGACGCTGCAAGGCGCGTCAGCGGTGACTCCGCCTGAGCGCCGTCCGGTCGCGAAGGCCTATATCGTCGCCGACGGCAACGTGCAGCTCTTCGCTGTGCCCGACAACTCGGCCAAGCCATTCGGCAAGATGAAGTCCGATGTGATTGCCAACGTCTATTTGCGGGCCGGCAACTGAGACCTCGTGGAGGGCGGAAACCAGATCGGCTGGGCGCGGCGGCTGGTGACGAGCGCCGCGCGGTAGCCGATGGCTGGGCTCAGACTCCTCCACGTCCAGCAGCGCATGTTCAGGGGGTGAGCGTGGAGAAATACGGAGCCGGGTCAGAGCGGACATGACGCAGCCACAGAAGGTTTTGACCGCTGTTGGAAAACAACCTGAGCGGCGCGGACCCGCGACTTCACAATTTCCATTGAACCAGCTCGGGCATAAGGAGACTTAAAGGTAGTCCGGGATTCTGTTCCGGGCTCCCCAGCAAGCCATCCGTCGCTTCTTTTCTTGGCGTCGTACCCGAGCACAAAAAGAGGTCTGCGATGACGATCACCCGACGTGCAGCCACCATTGGCGGTTTGAGTCTGCTCGCTGGCTCTTCTATCAGCACCATATCCAGAGCCGAATGGGGCGAACTCAATCTCGGCGAAGGGCTGGAGGATTTTTGGCTGGCGACGGATGCCTACATCTATGGTTACCCCTTGGTGACGATGGAAATGACCCGCAGGGTCATCACTAATGTCGCACGGCCCGAAGGCACCAAGGCGCCGATGGGACAATTGATCAGACTGCGTGAGTATCCCAACGCCTCCTTTCGCGATGTGACTGCGCCGAACGCCGACACTCTCTATACGACTGCATTCCTGGATGTCGGAAACGAGCCTTGGGTGCTCAGCATCCCCGACATGAAGGACCGGTACTTCCTGTTCCCTATGCTCGATGGGTGGACCACGGTGTTTCAGGTTCCCGGAAAGCGCACGACGGGCACGGGCGCGCAAACTTACGCTATCACGGGCCCAGGCTGGAACGGTGTGCTTCCACAGGGCGTTCGAGAATATAAATCGCCGACAAATATCGTTTGGATTCTGGGCCGTATCTACTGCACCGGCACACCCGAGGACTACAAAGCGGTCCACGAATTGCAAGACCAGTGCAAGCTGGTGCCGCTCAGTTCCTACGGAAAGACGTATACCCCGCCCGAAGGGAAGGTTGATCCGTCCATCGATACCAAGACCGCGGTGCGCGATCAGGTGAACCGGATGGACGCGAAGGCTTACTTCACCTTGCTTGCTCAATTGATGAAAACCAATCCGCCCGCACCAGAGGATGCCCCCGCTCTGGCACGGTTTGCAAAGATCGGACTCGTTCCGGGCCAAGATTTCGATGCAAGCAAGCTCAATGCGGATTTTGTCAAGCGAATCCCTGAGGTCGCCTTCGACCGGATCATGGCTCAGTTCAAGCTCAACAGTGAGGTCAAGGACATTAACGGCTGGGGGTTTACGACAAAAACGGGCATCTACGGCACCGACTACCTCATGCGGGCCCTGGTGACGGCCATTGGTCTCGGAGCTAATCGACCGCAAGATGCGGTCTATCCGACTTCGCTGAAGGACGCCGAAGACAGTTCCTACGATGGTGCGAACAAGTACGTCATGCATTTTCCGAAAGGACATCTACCCCCGGTAAGCGGCTTCTGGTCCCTTACAATGTATGATGACAAGTATTTCTTCGTGAGCAATCCGCTGAACCGCTACTCGATCAGTCCTCGACAGAATCTCAAGACCAATCCCGACGGGTCCACCGACCTCTACATCCAGAAGGATTCACCCGGACCTGGCAAGGAATCTAATTGGCTCCCAGCACCGGCTGGCAAGTTCATTCTGATGCTCCGCATGTATTGGCCCAAGGAAGGCACCCCATCCATTCTCAATGGTTCGTGGAAAATTCCGGCCGTGACAAAGCAAGAGACATGACTTCGCTTGTCGGCTGTTGTGAAGGGTTTCGGATGCCGGCCGCTTGAGGGACAGCGCCGCGTGCTCGGCGGCCGGCATCCGAAACCCTTCACACGACCGGCCATTCTCGAATGGCTCTTTCGGCCCGTAAAGATCGTCCGTTCGGACTGATCGCTAAGACGGATTGCGCCGTACGCTGGTCCGGATGGCTCGACCCCGACGCAGCACGGTGGTAGCCTTCGTCGTGGGTGGACAAGATGTCTCGACGGCTACAGGGATTTCTTCCGATCGTCCTGCTCGCGCTGGCGATGCAGATCGTGGCGCCGATCGCGGCATGCTGGGCCGCGGGCATCGCGATTGCCGATCCGCTGCAATCAGCCGGCATTTGCCATAGTGACGCAACCACCGGCTCCGGCGATCAGGATCGCGAGCAACATGCTCACGATGGTCTTTGCGCGATCTGCGTAGCCCATGCAGGGACCGCCGTTGATGCGCCGAGGCCTGTCGCCCTCGTTGTGCTCCTCCGTCAGTTCAGGCCAATTCTTTGGGCCGATAAAGAACTGACGCGCGTAGCGTCCCGCATCGGCTCGAATACCCAGGCGCGTGCACCCCCGCGATTTGCGTAAAGCATGGCGGCCCATGGCCGCTGCGTTTGCACATCAAACTCGCGGAGACCTTCCATGTCCATCTGTCACGTGCGAGCGGGCCTATGGGGCGCAGCGATCGCGCTTATTCCTCTTTCCGGAGGCGCGGCCCATGAAATCGTCGGCAACCGCTTCTTTCCGGCCACGCTCACCATCGACGATCCCGGCGTGAATGACGAGCTTTCATTACCGACGGTATCCGGCTTCAAGACCGGCGACGATCCGTCGTTTCGACAGCGCGATTTCTCCGGTGAATTTTCCAAGCGGATCACTGAGGCCTTTGCGATCTCGATCGGGTCGACCTATAGCGTCTTTAGTCCACCCGGGGGGCCCACCGGAACGGGCGCGCACGGATTTCAAAACCTCGAAACCACGTTCAAGTACCGCGTCTTCAAGGACCCCGCGCATGAATTCGTCATGTCGGTGGGGTTGAGCATCGAATGGGGCGGCACCGGCGCCGACAGCGTCGGCGCCGATCCGTTCAACACCTACACGCCGACGATCTGGTTCGGCAAAGGCTTTGGCGATCTACCCGACACCCTGTCATGGCTGCGACCGGTCGCTGTTACCGGACAGGTCGGCTACGCCATACCGGGCAGGCGCTCCACGACGACATTCGGGTTCGATCCAGACATCGGCGAGATAACGGCCGACACGGAGTTCAATCCCCGGGTGCTGAACTGGGGCGCAACGATCCAATACAGCATGCCCTATCTGAGGTCCGCGGTGATCGACCTCGGACTGCCGGAATTCGTCAATCACCTGATCCCACTGGTCGAAGCGACGCTGCAGACGCCGGTGTCGAACACGTTGACCTCGGGCACGAAGACGACCGGGACCATCAACCCCGGAGTCCTTTGGGTCGGGAACAAATTCCAGGTCGGTGTCGAAGCCCTAATCCCGATCAACAGGCAAAGCGGCACCAATGTCGGCGTGATCGCCCAACTGCATCTCTACCTCGACGACATTGATCCTCATGGAATTGGAAGACCAATCTTCGGTCCCGCGGTCCAGCCCGCCAGCCCCTTTCCAAGGAATTGATCCATGCGACGCCCAACTCTGAGTCTGCTTTTGCTATTGCTCGCGACCGGCGAGGCGGCCGCTCACGCCTTCCTCGACCACGCCGAGCCCCGCGTCGGCAACAAGGTCGCAAGCCCTCCGCGCGAGGTGACGCTCTGGTTCACGCAGAAGCTGGAGCCGGCGTTCAGCACCGTCACCGTAACCGGCCCGGCCGGGCAGCGCGTCGACACCGGCAAGGCTCGTGTCAGTGGCAACCAGATGTCGGTCGCGCTAAAGCCGGGTGGCACTGGCGCGTACCACGTGAATTGGCGCGTGCTGTCCGTGGACACCCACACGACCGATGGCAGCTTCAGCTTCCTGGTCGGCCAATAGGCCGCGCGAGGCGCCGATGGACTGGTCCGCAGCAGGGGCGCCCATGATCGCGACGCGAGCGATCCACTTCGCGGCGACGGCAACTATGACCGGAACGCTGGTTTTCCGGATGGTGGTCGCGAAACCCGTTTTGCGTTCGGAGGAAGGCATCGCCAATCGACTCCAGACCCAAACGCTTCGGGTCCTATGGCTTGCTCTTGCTGCCGCGACGATCTCCGGGGCGATCTGGCTGTTGCTGCAGGCGGGGTCGATGAGCGGACTGCCATCGAATGAGGCCATGAGCACGGACGTATTGTCGACGGTGATCAATGAAACGCAGTTCGGCCAGGTCACGACAATTCGCCTGGGCCTTGCGATCGGTCTGGCGGCCTGCCTTGCATGTTATCGCGTGGCATTCGCGGAGTGGCTAGCGCTTGCGGCGGCGCTCGGTTTCGCCGCAAGTCTCGCCTGGACTGGTCACGCTGGCTCGACACTTGGAGCGATGGGCTACCTGCACCTCGCCGCAGATACGCTCCATCTGATTGCCGCCGCGGCCTGGATCGGCGGCTTGGTGGCACTGAGCTTGTTCCTGGCCATCGCCCATCGAAACAACGCAATGTCGCTCGCTCGCAATGTCGTTGCCCGATTTTCGACGTTGGGCATCGTCAGCGTAGCAATCCTCATGCTCAGCGGCATTATCAACGCCGCCATCCTGGTCGGCTCCCTGCACGGGCTCGTCGCCACCGAATATGGGCGCGTGCTGACGCTCAAGGTCGCGATGTTCGCGGTGATGCTCGTCTTCGCTGCTATCAACCGGTTTCGCCTGACGCCGCAGCTCGCTTCCTTTGGAAACGAGCAATCGTCCAACGCGCTTCGTCAACTGATCCACAACAGCGCGATCGAGACAGCATTCGGACTGGGCATCCTTGTCATTGTTGCGATGCTCGGAACCATGCATCCCGCCGTTCACTACGACCTCGCGATGACCGGCGACTATCAAAGCTACATTGGCCCCTGTCGCGCGCAAACATTGTCTAGCGCACACGGTCATCACTGAGAGTCGGCTTGTGGCCCTGAACTGAACCGCGCTCCAGCCCTCACCACGTCGGCTGTCTGAACCAGGGCGGACATCTGTGCGCCCACCTCGACCGCCGCTTTGCCCCACGGCGGACCTGTGTCGATCTTGATCAACGTTCCTTCCGGCCTCCGGTCGACCGGCCTCGATCGGCTTTGCCGCGTATTGACGGCCGCGCCCATGGTGTTCATCATCCTTGGCCGCGGTCATCTACTACGTAGTCTGCTAACCCCGTGGAGTGACAGCCATGATGCAGAACCTCGTGGCCGGGTGTGTCTTGGTGGCTTTGATTATCATGGGCTTGCTTGCCCTCGCCCAGCAACATGAAGGGTGCTTGCACGGGCGCTCGATCAAAACATTAAAGCCGTGCGGATCGGTCAGCACTTCAATGTAGCGCTGGCGACCGGTATTGCGGCCGCGTCGCCACCAAGTGGCTCGAGTGGCGGGCTGCTCCTTTTTTCAGCCTATCCCGCTCGGCGCGAGGTCGCCGATCTTGTTCAGCATCCGTTCAAGTGGCGGCTCGGGCATATGACCAAGCGATGTCCAGGTGTGGTCGCCGTCATCGTCAAGATATTGCTGATAGCTGCGTTGGCGAACTGGGCCAGCACATCCGCAGCCGCGGCGGAGAATCTCTATCGCGCACAGACAATCGTCACTGGACAGGGTGAAGCCAATCGCACCATCGGCTTCGCCGCTTGTCTCGAGGACGTTCTCATCAAGGTGTCCGGAGCTCTCGAACTGGAGAGCGATCCTCGACTAGACACGTACAAATCGCGTTCGGCCGATTTCGTCAGCGCCTATAGCTACCGCGACCAGATGTCCGGCAAGCCGAAGCGCGACGAGCAGGGCACCCGCGACCGGCCGTACGATTTGATCGTCGATTTCGATGACAACAAGATCAACGATGTTCTTAACTCGCTCGGCGTCACGCCCTGGCTTTCGCGCCGCCCGATCCTTGGCGTTTTCGTCGAGATGGAGCAGGGCTCAAGACAATTCATCGCCACATCGGATGCAAAGCAGTCCGACCTGCAACGTGACTCACTCCTCGCCGCGGCCCTGAAGCGGGGCATGATGATCGTGCTGCCCGATGTGGCAGCATTGGCGAAAGCCAATATCGACGCCGCAGAGCTCTTGACGACACCATCCTCGACATTGGCATCCGTGGCGGCCGAACGGGGTGGCGAAGTCGTCCTGGTCGGACGGCTGACGTGGGAAGATTCGGAGCTCGGATGGGCGACGGAGTGGCGCATGGACTGGAACGGCCGGGCGCACCGATGGCAGCTTCGCGGCGTCACATTTGATGAGGCCTTCCGCCGCGGCATCGGCGGCGCGGCTCAAATCCTCTCGGGAAACGGCGATCCGGGATAGGCGGAATCGACCGGCCACTGGTCAAGACGCCGCTTTTGACCGCCGGCGGAACAGTCGGCTCAATGGCGCTGGCCCGTCCGATCTGTGCGGTATTTCACTCTCAATCGATGTAATCTGCGGTAATCCAGCCCAGGGCTATGACGAGCCCGGATGCAGTTCCTTTTGGGGGTGCGGCGAACGGGCCGGCCCCGCAAGTGCAATGTTCCGATCGATGGCGGCGTGGCGAGCGCACCTTTTTGTCCCGTTGCCGCGCGGGAACTCAGGTCGGCCGGCAAGGCCATGATTGACAGCAGCTCAGCCGGGAGGCGACGTGCAGGAGATTGCCGAGTGGCTTGATCGACTTGGTCTCGGGCAATACGCGCAGCGTTTTGCCGACCACGCGATTGACGTCTCCGTTCTGCCCCACCTGACAGATGAGGACCTGAAGGACATCGCAATTCCGCTCGGGCACCGGCGGAAAATCCTTGCAGCCATCGGCGAGCCTGCGGCTCCTGCGCAGGCTGCACCCGAACGCCCTGCGTCGTCCATGGAGCCGAAGACACAGGACACCGCGGAGCGGCGTCAGGTCACCGTGATGTTCGTCGACCTGGTGGGCTCGACGGAACTTTCGACGCGTATGGATCCGGAGGATCTACGAGACATCATTTCGGCCTACCAGAAATGTGTCACGGAGACCGTGCGGCGCTTCGACGGCTTCGTGGCGAAATATATGGGCGACGGCGTTCTCATCTATTTCGGCTATCCCGGAGCGCACGAGGATGACCCGGAGCGAGCAGTACGGGCCGGACTGGGGCTGATCTCGGCACTATCCGCCCTCAAGGCTCCGGTCGTTCTGCAAATCCGCATCGGGATCGCGACCGGAGTGGTGGTCGTGGGAGATCTCGGCGGGTCGGGGGGCACCCAGGAACGCGGCATTGTGGGGGAAACTCCAAATCTGGCCGCGCGGCTGCAACAGGTCGCGTCGCCGAACATGGTGGTCATTGCTGACGGCACCCGGAGGCTGCTCGGAAATCTGTTCGAGCTGCAGGATCTCGGGACAAGAGACCTCAAGGGCATCCAGGGCGACGTGCGCGTGTGGGCGGCACTGCGGCCGAGCTCGGTGGCAAGCCGCTTTGAGGCGCTGCACGTGGGTGCCCTGACGCCGCTGGTGGGGCGGGAAGAAGAACTCGAGTTGCTGCTTCAACGCTGGTCAAAGGCCAGGGACGGCGAAGGTCAGGTGGTGCTGATTTCCGGCGAAGCGGGGATCGGCAAGTCACGGCTCACCTTCGGATTGCTCGAGCAGCTTGCTCGCGAGCCGCACATACGCCTGCGTTACGTCTGTTCGCCGCAACATACCGATAGCGCGCTTCATCCGATCATCAGCCAGTTGATGCGCGTCGCTGCATTGGAAGACGATGACGGCCCGCAATCGAAATTGGACAAGCTCGATGCGCTGCTGGCGCAGAGCTCGACCCCGTCCGAGGATGCGTCCCTGATCGCCGAGTTGCTGTCGCTGCCCAACGATGGGCGCTACCCTCCGGTTGAAGTCGAGCCGCAGCTCCGTCGTCAGAAAACGCTGGCAGCTCTCTGTTCGCAGCTTGAGGCGCTGGCGCGGATCAGTCCCGTGCTGATGATTGTCGAAGATGCGCATTGGACCGACCCAACCAGCCACGAATTGTTCACCCGGGTGGTGGATCTGGCCGCAAGACACCGGCTCTTGATGCTCGTCACTTTCAGGCCGGAATTTGGCCAGCCCTGGATCGGACGGTCACATGTGGCTGCGCTGACGCTCAATCGGCTGACGCGGCGCGACATCGATTCCCTCATCAAGGAAGTCGTCGGCATCCGGTCGCTGCCGGCAGGCATCCGCCTGGACATCATCGAGCGCAGCGACGGCGTTCCACTGTTCGCCGAGGAAATGACCAAGGCGGTGCTGGATGCGGAGGGTGAGAACGAAGCGCAGCGGGCCGCCGCGGGAAAGCCAAGGTCCGTGGTGCCGGTCCCGGCCAGCCTGCAGGCCTCGCTGATGTCGCGGCTCGACCGGCTCGGCCCGGCGAAAGACGTGGCGCAGGTTGGCGCTGCGATCGGACGGGAATTTCCCCACATGTTGCTGGCCGCGGTGGTGCGAAGGCCGCCAGCGGAATTGGACGACGAGCTTGACCGGCTCGTAGCCGCGGGTTTGCTGTTTCGGCAGGGCACCCCGCCACATGTGAGCTATCTGTTCAAGCATGCGCTGGTGCAGGACGCAGCCTACAGCACGCTGCTGCGCGAGCCACGGCGCATGCTGCACGCGCGTATCGCCCAGGTCCTCGAGAGTCAGTTTCCGGAAATCGCTGAAAGCCAGCCCGAGTTGCTGGCGCGTCATTACATGAACGCCGACCTGATCGAGAAGTCGGCGCTCCTGTGGGGCAAGGCGGGACAGCGCTCACAGGAGCGCTCGGCACTGGCCGAAGCCGCAGAACAGCTCACCCATGCCCTGGCGCAAGTCGCAACCTTGCCCAGCACGCCCGACCTGCGGCGCGAGCAGATCGTTTGGCAAATTGCGCTCGTGAACACGCTCATGCATGTCAAGGGCTATAGCGCGCCGGAAACCAAGGCTGCGGTGGCTCAGGTGAGAACGCTGATCGAGCAGGCCGAACGGTTCGGAGAATCTCCCGATGATGCTTCACTGCTGCTCTCGGCGCTGTTCGGGCAATGGCTCGTCAATTTCATAAGCTTTGATGGCGAGGCTGCGCGAGAGCTCGCGGCGCGGTTTCTTGCTCTCGGTGAGAAGGAGGGGACGACGGTACCGCTCATGGTCGGACACCGCACCATGGGTAGTACGCTCGCGTTCATGGGGGATCAGGTCAAGGCTCTGGCGCACTACAACGAGGCGCTCGCGCTTTACCGTCCAGCCGAGCACCGGCGATTAATGACGCGTTTTGGCCAGGATCTGCGGATGACGTGCCTGGGCTTTCGTTCAATGGCGGTGTGGCTGCTCGGCTATCCCGACGCTGCGCTCAGGGATGCAGACTGCGCGCTGATGGAAGCGCGTCAGATTGAACATGCCGCCACTTTGATGTTCACGCTGAACTTCCCCATTCTCGTTAACACCTATTGCGGGAATTATGACGCGGCAAACGAGTATCTCAAGGAACTTGCCATCCTGGCAGAGGAGAAGCGCGCCCCATTTCGAAAGGCGGAAGGTGTATTGCGGCGGGGCTATGTCCTCACCCTCATGGGAAGAGCCACAGAGGCGGTCGAGACAGTCACGTTAGGCATCGATTTATGGCGGTCGGCCGGGTCGACCATATTCACGCCGGAGCACCAGTTCATGCTGGCAACTGCGCATGCGGATTCGGGCCAATTTGATGATGCCTGGCGCTGCATCGACAAGGCAATGGCGGCGATGCAAGCAACCAAGGAAAGGTGGTGCGAGGCTGAGGCGCATCGTGTTGCCGGTGAAATCGCGCTCAAATCGCCGCAGCGGGACGTGGCGAAAGCGAAAGCGTATTTCGAGCGATCCCTCACTCTTGCGCGCGCCCAGCAGGCCAAGTCGTGGGAATTGCGCGCAGCGATGAGCCTGGCACGTCTCCTGGCTGAGCAGGGCAATCGACAAGCGGCCCGCGACCTTCTCGACCCAGTGTACGATTGGTTCACCGAAGGCTTTGACACAAGCGATTTGCGGAACGCCCGAGCCTTGCTCGGCGAGCTTCGTTGACAGCCCTTCCGCAACGAAGCTTCGCCCTTCTCAAACCTTGCGTAAGGTCTGAATTATTCGGCAGCCATTTGGGACAGTTCAAGCTGAACGAGCCGCTCGACGGCCGGCTCCTGGAGAGCGCTTGGCGGCTTCAGCAATTGCTGAACCTCTGCGAGCAGCCGGTGAACGGCGGGATCGCGCATCGCGGCCCGAAGCAGGGCTCCGTTGTATTGGAGCCGGCTCTCGAAATCTGCCGGGCGTTCGCCGCGTGTCTCGGGATAGACCAGATCCGGGATCGCCGACATGTTCCAGGGACCCTCGACCAACGGCAGGCTTTCGGAAAAGAACGCCAGCGCCAGTCCGGCAAGCGGATCGGCCTTGGTCGCGCGCCCCTGCAGAAGCTGCCTCAGAAGGCGAGCTTCCTGCGCCGCCGCGCTCATGCCCTGGCCATAGACGGGGTTGAAGCGGCAGATCGAATCGCCGATCGGCAGCAGGCCGCGCGGGAATGCGCTCAGCCGGTCGAAACGGCGCCATACGCTGGCTGGGAAGGCATAGCGCTCGAATCCGCCCTGCCGCTCGGCATGCGCAATGGCGTTGTAGACCGTCTGCGTCTCGAGTCGCCTGGCATAATCCATGAAGCCGTCCGGCTCGGCCGGCGGCTGTTCGCCGAGCCGTCCCGAGAGCGTCACGACCCAGCGGTTGCCTTCGACCGGCATCAGATAGCCGCCGCGGCTGCGTTCCGGCGCGTGCGGGTGAGTGGCTACGCCGCCCCAATCGGTGGATGCATCCTGGGGAATGGCGAAGGTGGTCGTCGTATAATGGAGATCGACACCAATGACGATTTCATCCGGCACCGGCTGGCCGGACGAACGGAGCAGCGCCAAGGTTGGCGCACCGCGTCCGGAAGCGTCGACAACGAGATCGGCCGCGAGAGTTTCCTGCCGCCCATCAGAATCTTCACATATGACGCCTGTGACCATGGCGCCATCGGACGTAGCGGTGATCTCGAGCACCCGGCATCCCGGCCGGATCGTCAGGTTGGTCAGCCTCTCGGCCTGTCGGCGCGTGATCAGTTCTATCAGCGGACGGGATGCGCAGTAGAGGAACCAGCCGAAATCACGCGACGGGAGTGGACCGAGACCCGGGATCTCCATACGTACGTCGCGTGACATTCGAAGCGGCACCGAGCCGGCATTTGCCAGATCCCGCTCGAAATGCGGAAACAGATCGGTCAGCGCCCGCTGGCCGCCTGGCAGCAGAACGTGCAGATGCCGGGATTGCGGCGTGCCGGCTCGCGGCA
Organism: Bradyrhizobium sp. Arg237L; assembly: GCF_029990105.1. NCBI lineage: Bacteria > Pseudomonadati > Pseudomonadota > Alphaproteobacteria > Hyphomicrobiales > Nitrobacteraceae > Bradyrhizobium > Bradyrhizobium sp. Arg237L. The sequence goes on from NZ_JAQMIL010000038.1 coordinate 37,666, forward strand.
CTGCCTGTTCAGGCAGGCGGTCGCGCTCAAGCACGATCACCCGTTCGAAGTGGTCGGCCAGCGCACGCGCTGCGGCCAAACCAGCCATGCTCGCACCGATCACTACGGCCTGCTTACCGATCGCTCTGACTACCATCGCAGTCCTCTCCTCATCCGCGCAGCGGTGTCGCATCATGAGGGGACGAACGGGTTACAGCGTGATTTCAGCGCGGAAGAAGCGCGTTACGATCGTAGTGCCGCGAGGCGATGACCGCCTGATCTGAGCACAAAGTGTACATCTGAGATTGCTCTACCCTGCGAGCACCAGATCGCTGGCCTTCTCGGCGACGGCGATGGCGGCGGCATTGGTCATCGCCTGCGGGATCCCGGGGAACAGCGAGGCGTCGATGACGCGCAGACCCGCAACGCCTTTCACGCGCAAGGACTCGTCGACGACGGCACCGATGCGGCACGTGCCGACAGGATGATGGAACGAATCCGTCGCGCGAAGAATGAACTTGCGGATGTCACCGGCGGTCTTTGCCTCGGGCCCCGGATAGACTTCGCGTGCGCGCCAGTCGGCAAACGCTTTACCGGCACCGATCTCGCGGGCGAGAGAAACGCCCTCGACAAGAAGGTCCATGTCGGCCGGCTCGGAGAGATAGTTCGGATCAATCAGAGCAGGAGCCCGCGGATCACCCGAAGCGAGTTTCACGCTGCCGCGGCTGCGGGGTCGCATCAGGCAAGAAACGAGCACGTAAGCCGGTGGAGGCAACGGGCCGACGCTCGGCAGGACGAACGGCAAGGACAGGCACATCACAAGGTGTTCCGGGCTGTCATTTGGGTCGCTGCGCGGCACGTAGAGGACAGCGTCGGCATGGTTGTAGTGCGAGCGCGGCACCTCGCGCCGTGCGGCGTACGCCACGCCCGCGACCAATGGATGGTCCTCAAGATGGCGGCCGACATCCGGCAGATCCACGGCAACGGGAATGCCGAATGACCGGAGCTGGTCGGCCGGGCCGATTCCCGACAGCATCAAAAGGCGTGGCGAATCGATCGCACCGGCGCAAAGCAGCACCTCGCTCGCGGCCCGCACGATGCGTTCGGCGAGCCGCACGCCGATGCACCGTCCAGCTTCGATCACGAGACCCAGCACTTCCGTGTCGACCAGCAGATCGACCGTCACGCTTTCGAGACTTCCGAGATACGCCGTCGCCGCATCGTGGCGGGCGCCGTCCTTGATACTGAGTTGATTCCAGCCGACGCCGGTCGTGACCTCTCCTCCGATATCCGATGACATCGGGAACCCGAGGTCTTGCGACGCCGTGACGAAGGCGGATGCCACCGGATTGCGATCCGTGACATCCGCGAGCGACAAGACGTTGAGAGGACCACTGCCTCCCCGCCATGCGCTGGCACCACCGGAGAAAGTCTCGGCGCGTTTGAAATATGGCAGAAGGTCCGCCGCACGCCACCCCGCGGGCCAGCGGTCATACGCAGCCGGGTGGCCGCGCTGATAGGCGAGCGCATTGATCGTACTGGAGCCGCCCACGACCTTGCCGCGCGGACATCGGATGATGCGGCCTCCCAATCCCGCTTGAGGGGTCGTCAAATAGCGCCAGTCAAGCTCGCTGCCCTGCAGCTTGGGCCATTCCTGCGGATCCCTGACCGCCGCCAGCTTCGTTTCTCCGCCGGCCTCGACAAGGAGCACCCGTCGTCCAGCCAGAGCGAGCCGGTGCGCCATGACGCAACCGGACGAGCCCGCACCGACAATGATGTCGTCGTAAGACGAACCGGGCTGCTCAGGCGAATGCAATATGCGGACGCCGGATGCGGCCCCTGCCCCGGCGCCTGCGGACCGAGCCAGGCTCGACAGCGCGAGCCCGCCGCCGAACGTTGCCGCCAGGGCGTTGCGGCGATTGACCGGCCGGCTCGTGAAGCCGCCGCTATGATCGCCGGCGATCGTGCTGGTCATTGGTCACCCCCCGCCTTCACAGCTCGCTTCGTTGCGCCATTCTTTTTACGCTTTTCCTCTCGGTGCAAAGTGGTTACGGAACATCACGACGATCCTGCCGAATTGTTCGATCACTGCGGTGACTGGCCGCCGCAAATCCGCTATTTTTGCGGCCCACTTCGAAGGTCGAAACATGGTGCGCGCCAGCAATGTAATGATCGGGACGTTGGCGCTGGCGTTGATCGCCGGCGCGCTCGGCGGCTGGCTCGGCTACCGCAAATATGCCGGAATCCAGCAGCAGGTGCCGTTCCGGGTGATCTTTGAAGGCTCGGCTTCGGGCCTGCGCCGCGGCGGCAGCGTGAATTTCGCCGGCGTGCGCATCGGCGAGGTGGAGTCGATCAGGCTCGACCGTCACCGCGTGATCGCCATGACGCGGATCGAGAAAACCGCACCGATCAAGAAGGACACCCAGGTCGGCCTCGAATTCCAGGGCCTGACCGGCATCGCCGCGATCTCCTTCACCGGCGGCACCGACGAGGCGCCGCTTCCGCCGACCGGCGCTGACGGCATTCCGGAACTGACCGCCGATCCCCTGGGAACGATGGGCATCCAGGAAAAGATCCGCGCCGTGCTGCGCAATGTCGACACTGTCATCGACGACAACGAGGATGCGATCAGGGACACGCTGCGGGGGTTCGAGACCTTCACCGCCTCGCTGTCGAGCAATGGCGAGAAGATCAGCAGCGTCATCAGCACCGCCGAGGCGGGCGTCAATGCCGTCGACGACGGCATGAGCCGCACCGAAGCATTCCTGAAGAGCCTCGGCAGCGACAAATATGGCGGCGAATTGCTGCCGACCGTCATCTCGCTGCGCGAACTGATCGAGAGCTTCGACAAGAAGTCAGGTGCGATGATGGCCGATACGAGGAAGATGCTCGGCGATATCAGCCAGTCCGTGAACCAGGCGAACCGGAAATTTGGCGGAACCGGCGGCGGGCGCTAACGTGGGGCGACGATAACAAATACGGAAACGCCCGCCGTGCACGACGGTCTTGATCGGCAGCGTCAGACGTCATTGCAAGCCGCTGGAATGGATTGCTTCGTCCGCTGCGCTCCTCGCAATGACGGCGCCTACCCGCTCTTGAACTTGCTGTAGGCCTCGCTGGTCGCGATGATCACGTGCTCGGCGCAGCCGTTGCGGCGGTGGGGGTCGCAGAGAGTTTCGTAATCGGCCGAGGTCATCATGTCGATGAAGGCCGAGACGGCGGGGTAATAGACCAGCGCCAGGTAATCCCACTGGTTGCCGTCTGGCCGGCCGAGCGCGACCGTTTTGGCATTGCCGGTCCAGAGCAGCGTGCCGCCCCGCGCCTTGATCATCGGCACCGTGAGCGCGCTGTAGCGCAGATAGGCGTCCCAGCCCGAGCCGTCGCCATCGAGCGAGCGCTCGCGAAAGCGCATCAGGTTCACCATCACGACCGGCTCCTGCGGCTGCAGCGCCTTGAGGCCTTCGACGTTCAAGAGGTCCACGCCCATCCATCTCTCCGATGATTCCTTGCAGTTCAGCATCGCATATGTCGCTTCCATGACGCGCCAGCGGCAGCGCGCATGGCTGCTCTCTTCCGGAGCGTCTTGTCGCACGGGGAGAATCCGGCAAAAAGGGCTGATAGCATGACCGATCTCCGCGCCTTGCCGTCCGCATCAGCTCCCACACGCCGCTCCGCGATCGCCTGGCTCAACAACCAGCCCTATCTGCTGCTCAGTCTGACCTCGCTGTTCTGGGCCGGCAATATCGTGATCGCGCGCTATGTCGGCAATCACGTGCCGCCGCTGACGCTGTCCTGCCTGCGCTGGTCGGGCACCTGCCTCATCCTGCTGCCCTTTGCCTGGCCGCATCTGCGGCAGGACTGGCCGGCGCTGCGCGCCCGCCTGCCGCTGATGCTGCTGCTCTCATTGACCGGCTTCGCCTTCAACAATGCGATCTCCTATTGGGGGCTGCAATACACCCAGGCCCTCAACGCGCTCCTGATCCAGTCGGCGGGGCCGCTGTTCGTGGCGCTGTGGGCCCTGGTGCTGTTCGGCGTGCGGCTGACCGGCGCGCAGCTCGCCGGCATCACCCTCTCGCTGGCCGGCGTCCTCACCATCATCCTGCGCGGCGATCTCGGCGCGCTCGCCTCCATCAGCTTCAATCGCGGCGATGTGATGCTCGCCTCCGCGCTTTTGTCGTTCGGACTCTATTCCGCGCTGATGATGCGGCGCCCGGTGACGCATCAGCTCTCGCTGATCGCGTTCACCACCGGCTGCGGAGCCTTGATGCTGGTGCCCGGCTCGATCTGGGAATATCTGACCGGCGCCACGCTCAAGTTCGACGCGCTGACGCTGGGAACGCTGGCCTATGTCCTGATCTTCCCCTCGGCGCTGGCCTATCTGTTCTTCAACCGCGGCATCGCGATGATCGGACCGAACCGGGCCGCGCCGTTCTTCCATTTGGTGCCGGTGTTCGGCTCGGCGATGGCGATCTTCCTGCTCGGCGAGGCGCTGCAGCCGTTTCACCTGATCGGCTACGCGCTGGTGCTGGCCGGCGTCGTGATCGCGTCACGGCGGAGCTCGACCAAACGGTGAATGCGGCACGGCAACGCCTTCCGCTTTCGGCCGTGACCGGCTAGTTTCCCCGGCAACCAACTGCCCATAAACCCAGCGGGGGAAACGACGATATGATCTCTGGACTGAAACACCATTGGCACATGCTGGCGGCGGCATCCCTGGCATTCGCGCTGCTGTCCGGCGCGGCCACGGCGCAGGCACCGGGCTACCCGAACCGCAACATCACGCTGGTATTGGCGTTCGCGGCCGGCAGCGGCACCGACACCACGACGCGCCTGATCTCGAAGGAGGTCGGCACTGCGCTCGGCGTCACCATGGTGATCGACAACAAGGCGGGTGCCAACGGCTCGATCGCGGCGAGTTACGTCGCCCGCTCCGCGCCCGACGGCTACACCCTGTTCGTGACGACCAACACGACGCACTCGGCCAATCCCTATCTGCTCAAGACCATGAGCTACGACCCGGTCAAGGACTTCACGCCGATCGCGCGAACCGGCGACTTGCCGTTCATGCTGGTGATCAATCCGGAAATCCCGGCCAACTCAGTCGCCGAACTGATCGCGCTCGCCAAGAAGGAGCCGGGCAAATACTCCTACGCCAGCGGCAGCTCATCGGCCATCGTGTCGGGCGCGACCTTCGCCCGCCTCGCCGGCATCGATCTGTTGCACGTCCCCTACAAGAGCTCGCCGCCCGCACTCACCGACGTCATCGCCGGCCGCGTCTCCATGATGTTCGTCGACGTCCCGACCGGGCTGCCGCACGTCAACGCCAAGGCGCTGAAACCGCTGGCCGTCACCACCAAGCGGCGCTCGGCGCTGCTGCCGGAGCTGCCGACCATGGATGATACTGTGAAAGGCTTCGACATCACCTCATGGCAGGGCTATCTCGGCCCGGCCAATATGCCCAAGGACATCGTGGTCAGGCTGAACGCCGAGATCCGCAAGGTCGTCGAGCGTCCCGACATCAAGAGCCAGCTCGCCGAACGCGGCATGGAAGCATTTTCGAGCACGCCTGAGGAATTCGACGCATTCCTGAAAGAACAGCTTGTGCTCTGGGAAAAGCTGATCACGGAAGCCGGGATCGAGAAGCAATAGTTGTGGTGCCGTAGGGTGGGCAAAGCGACTTGTCCGCCGTAGCTCGAAGAGCGAAGGCGGAAGCGTGCCCACCATCACGAGCGTCGCGCTAAATGGTGGGCACGGCGCTGACGCGCCTTTGCCCACCCTACGATAGAACCTCGCCCGGATTCGTCATTGCGAGGAGCGCAGCGACGAAGCAATCCATGCCTCCACAAGCGGTGAGATGGATTGCTTCGCTGCGCTCGCAATGACGCGAGATAATAGACCAAGCTTACGCCGCGCGTACCTTCGCCAGGAACTGATCGACGGCGTTGCGGAGCATGCCGGACTGGGTGTCGAGCTCGCGGGCGTTCGACAGCACGTCGGACGCCGCGGTGCCGGTGGCGGTGGCGGCCGTGGTGACGCCGCCGATATGGGTGGAAATCTCGCTCGAGCCAGTCGCGACCTGCTGGATGTTGCGCGCGATCTCGCGCGTCGCATCGCCCTGCTGGTCGACCGAGGTCGAGATGCTGGCGGTGATCTCGCTCATCTGGGCGATCGTCCCGGTGATGCCGCCGATCGAGGCGACCGCCTCCGTGGTCGAGGCCTGCATGGCGGCGACCTGGGCGGAGATCTCCTCGGTCGCTTTCGCGGTCTGGTTGGCGAGCGCCTTCACCTCTGAAGCGACCACCGCAAAGCCGCGGCCGGATTCGCCGGCGCGCGCGGCTTCGATGGTGGCGTTGAGTGCCAGCAGATTGGTCTGCGCGGCGATCGAGTGGATCAGCTTCACCACCTCGCCGATCTTCTCCGCACCGGTGGAGAGCGCCTGCACGGTGGCGTTGGTGCGCTCGGCATCGGCCACCGCCTTGCTCGCGATCTCGCTGGATCGCGCGACCTGGCGGGAGATCTCGGTCACCGAGCTCGACAGTTCCTCGGCCGCGGCAGCCACGGTGCCGACATTGTTCGAGGCGCTTTCGGACGCCGCGCTGACCGTCGCAGCCCGCGCGCTCGCGTCGCTCGCGGTCGCCGTCATCGATTGCGCTGTGGTCTGCATGCCGGCCGCAGCGGTCGCGACCGAACGGACCACGCCGGTGATGCTGCGCTCGAAATCGTTGGCGATATTCTCCATCGCGGCACGGCGCTCGGCCGCAGCGCGGGCCTGCGTCTCCGCTTCTGCCTGCTCGAGGCCGCGGATGCGAACCGCATTGTCCTTGAAGATCTGCACCGTCGCCGCCATGGCGCCGACCTCATCGCCGCGGCCGACGCCGGGAATATCGCCATCGAGCTTGCCGTCGGCGAGTTCCCGCATCCTTGTGCCGAGCTGGCCGAGCGGCCTGGTAATGCTGCGCCCGATCAGCCAGGCGATCGAGCCGGAGATGATGGCGATGCCGAGGATCGAAAGGCCAAGCAGCCAGGCGATCGGCGCCAGCTTGGCATCGATATCGTCGATATAAGCCCCGGTGCCGAGATACATGTCGAAGCCGGGAACGGCGACGGCATAGCCGATCTTGCGGATCGGCTTCTGTTCGCCCGGCCGCACATATTCGTAGGTGAGGAGGATTTCGCCCTTCGCCTTCACGCCATCCATCAATTCGCGGGACAGCTTGCGGCCGTTGGTGACCACGTCCATGCGGTTGGCGCCGATCTGCTTGGGATCGGGCGCAAGGACGGTGATGCCATCATAGGAGGTGCCGAACAGGTAGCCGGAGCCGTTGTCATAGGTCATGGAGTTGCCGCGCTTGCCGAGCTCGGCGAGCGCCGCCTCCTTGGTCATCCGCCCGGCATCGACCTCCTTTTTCAGGCCGGCCGCCATGTTCACGGCCATCTCGACCATCGCCTTGGTCTGGTCGATGCGCGCCTTCATCATTTCGCGCTGCATCAGATGACCCGCGAGGACGCCGGCGGCGCAGAGGCCAAGGATGGTCACCCCCACCAAAATGCCGAGTTTGGGGGTGATCTTGAGGTTGGTCAGCTTCACAGGGCGTCTCCGGGGAATGGCGCGCTTGCGTGTTTGGCGGATTGATTCGGCCCACCCTAATGTGAGAGCCTTTAGCGTCAGGTTACGAAGCCTCTCCGTAAAAGCCCGGGAAAGCCGCCCCCAAGGCAACCGGGAACGGCGCGGAGCGCTTCGGCTCGCGAGGACGCGGCAGCGACGACTTGTCGCGGCCGAAATTACGGCCGAACAACCAACAACCGAAGAAGAAAATCGGAGCAGGAGATGTCGAAGTTCAGGGTGGTGACGCCGAAGGGCGCAAGCTTCACGGTGGCCGGCGGCGGCTACGATTATGAAAAGGAAGCGCTCGATCCGATCGGCGCCGAGATCATCGAGGCGCCCGCCAACGAGGCGGAATTCATCGCCGCCGCCAGGACGGCGGATGCGATCTACGCCAAGGGCATGCCGATCACCAAGGCGGTCATCGATGCGCTCGAGAACTGCAAGGTGATCACGCTTGGCACCGTCGGCGTCGACAGCGTCGACATCAAGGCGGCAACCGCCCGCGGCATCCCCGTCACCAACATCCCCGACACCTTCATCGAGGAAGTCGCCGATCACGCGATGATGCTGCTGCTTGCCGGCTTCCGCCGCCTGGTCGAGCAGGACAAGATGGTGCGCGAAGGACGCTGGACCGAAGGACGCCCGGCGCTGCTGAAAATTCCGCGCCTGATGGGACAGACGCTCGGCTTCATCTCGTTCGGACGCGTGGCGCGCGCGGTGGCGAAGCGCGCGGCCCCGTTCGGCCTGCGGATGATCGCCTACGATCCGTTCATCCAGGAAACGCTGATGTCGGAACACAACGTGCTGCCGGCGACGCTGTCGGAGGTGCTGTCGCAATCCGACTTCGTCTCGATGCATGCGCCGGCACGGCCCGAGGTGCATCACATGCTCACCGAGAAGCATTTCCGGCAGATGAAGAAGAGCGCGATCTTCATCAATACCGGACGCGGCGCCACGGTCGAGGAGGAAGGGCTGATCAAGGCGCTGCAGGAAGGCTGGATCGCGCATGCCGCGCTCGACGTGCTGGAGAAAGAGCCGCCGTCGCACAACAATCCCCTGCTCCGCATGGACAACGTCACGCTGACCGCCCATGTCGCCTCCGCATCTGCACGTTTCGATGAAGCGCGCAAGCGCCGCGTGGGCTACGAATTGTCACTGGTGCTTTCCGGGCTGTGGCCGGTAAGCTGCGTCAATCCGTCGGTGCTGCAGAATACCTCGCTCCGGCGCTGGCAGCCTGTCAGCATGGATCGCGGCCCGAACAGCTAGCCGGCGGGGAACGCGCGTTTCCCGTGACGCGGAAATTGCGGGGCAAAAGTCTCAAGGCGATCGCTTCGGCCCCATGAGGACTGAGGCTCACGTTCACCGGCGAGTAACGCCGGGAACGAAAAACAAGGGAGGAGACTATGGGGAACGACCTCACCCGTCGTGACGCGTTGGTGCTCGGCCTCTCGGCCGCGGCGCTGGCGGCAACCGGCGCTTCGGCGCAATCAACCGAATCGCGCGTCAAGGCGGCCGACATCGCCGCACCGTCGCTACCGATCGAGAAGGGCGCGAGCCTGCGGATGCTGCGCCCGGTCCGCTTCGTCAAGGCCGACGAGGACGTGTTCCGCACCAACGCCGCCAAGTTCACCGAGAAGATGGGCGTCGAGGTCAAGGTCGATTTCGTCGGCTGGGAGGACATCAACCAGCAGACGGCGGTGACCTCGAACTCCGGCGCCGGTCCCGACATCATCATCGGCTTCTCGGACGCGCCGCATATCTACGCCGACAAGCTGATCGAACTCACCGATGTCGCCGAGTATCTCGGCAAGCGCTATGGCGGCTGGCAGACGCTGGCCCAGAAATACGGCAAGCGCGCCAAGGGCAACGCCTGGATCGGACTGCCGTTCGGCGCCAGCGGCGGGCCGCTGGTGTACCGCAAGTCGGTGCTGCAATCGATCGGCTACGACAAGATACCGGAAGATCATGCGGGCGTGCTGGACGTCTGTCGCAAGCTGCAGAAGGCCGGCAAGCCCGCAGGCTACGCGCTCGGCAACGCCGTCGGCGACGGCAACGGCTTTGCCAACTGGATCCTGTGGTCGCACAATGCCTCCCTGCTCGATGAAGAGGGCAACGTCACCATCAACAGCAAGGAGACGGTGGCCGCGCTGAAATATCTGAAGGAGCTGTATCCGACCTTCATCGCCGGCACGCCGTCCTGGAACGACGTCTCCAACAATCGCGCCTACTCCTCGCAGGAAATCGCGCTGACGGCCAACGGCGTCTCGCTCTATTTCGCGCTGAAGAACGATCCGGCGACCGCTGCGATCGCCGAGGACACCGAGCATCAGTTCCTGCCGAAGGGCCTCGCAGCCTCCACGCCGATGTCGGGGCTGACGCTGAACGCCATGGTGTTCAAACACAGTCCCTATCCGAACGCCGCCAAAGCCTTCCTGCAATTCATGCTGGAGAAGGAGCAGTACGAGCCGTGGCTGAACGCCAACAGCGGGTACTGGTCGCAGCCGCTCGCGGCCTACGCGGATGCTGCCGTGTGGTCCGGCGATCCCAAGGTCAAGATCTTCAAGGACACCATGAAGAGCCAGTATTACGCCGGCTACAAGGGCCCGATCTCGACCGCGACCGGCGCCGTCAATGCCGACTATGTGCTGGTGCAGATGTGCGCGTCGGTCGCGACAGATGCCGCAACGCCGGAGGCCGCGGCCGCTGAAGCCGAGCGGCGCTGCAAGCGATATTTCCGCAGATGAGACCGCACTAGTCGCGTTCCGTCATTCCGGGATGGTCCGAAGGACCAGACCCGGAATCTCGAGATTCCGGGTTCGATGCTGCGCATCGCCCCGGAATGACAGCCCAAAGCAGGACACGTATTCATGTCCGTGACCACACTATCTCCCCGAGGCATCGCGCTGCGCCAGCCGAACTGGTTCGCGCGCCTGCTCGACTACAAGCCGTTCCTGATCGTCGTGTGCCTTGCGCCGGCGATCGGGCTACTCGCCGTGTTCCTCACCTATCCGCTCGGGCTCGGCGTCTGGCTCGCCTTCACCGACACCACGATCGGGCGGCGCGGCATCTATGTCGGGCTGGAGAACTTCCAGTACTTGCTCAGCGATCCCCTGTGGTGGGGCGCGGTGTTCTACAGCGTCTTCTATACGGCGGTCGCGACCTTCGGAAAATTCGCACTCGGCTTCTGGCTCGCGCTCTTGCTCAACAACCACTTCCCGTTCAAGAGCATCCTGCGCGCCATCGTGCTGCTGCCATGGATCGTGCCGACCGTGCTGTCGGCGCTGGCATTCTGGTGGATCTACGATCCGCAATTCTCGATCATCTCCTATCTGCTGGTCGATGTGCTGCACTGGCGCTCGACCAATATCGACTTCCTCGGTTCGGCCTGGCCGGCGCGGTTCTCGCTGATCGCCGCCAATATCTGGCGCGGCATCCCGTTCGTGGCGATTTCGCTGCTCGCGGGCCTGCAGACCATCTCGCCGTCACTGTACGAGGCGGCGATGCTGGACGGCGCCTCATCCTGGCAGCGCTTCCGCTACATCACCTTCCCGATGATGATGCCGATCCTCGCCATCGTGATGACGTTCTCGATCATCTTCACCTTCACCGATTTCCAGCTCGTCTACGCCATCACCCGCGGCGGGCCGGTGAATTCCACGCACCTGCTCGCGACGCTGGCGTTCCAGCGCGGCATTGCCGGCGGCGAGCTTGGCGAGGGCGCGGCGATCGCGGTGTCGATGGTGCCGTTCCTGGTGTTCGCGACGCTGTTCAGCTATTTCGGCCTGGCCCGGCGCAAATGGCAGCAGGGAGAGAGCGATGACTGACGCAGTCGCGCAACCAACCAACGTCGCCAGCGCCGCCCCCGACACCATGGCGTGGGACTCCCGCGCGCGGCGGGTGATGATGATCTACCTGCCGCTGGCCTGCTTCGTCATCATCCTGCTGTTCCCGTTCTACTGGATGGCGGTGACCGCGTTCAAACCGAACGCGGAGCTCCTGAACTACAAGGAGCACAACCCGTTCTGGATCTCCTCGCCGACACTGGCGCACATCCAGCACCTCCTGTTCAACACCGCCTATCCGCGCTGGCTGAAGACGACGATGCTGGTGGCGATCGGCTCTACTTTCCTGTCGCTGCTCGCGAGCACGCTCGCGGCTTACGCGATCGAGCGGCTGCGCTTCCGCGGCAGCCCCTATGTGGGCCTCGGCATCTATCTCGCCTATCTGGTGCCGCCGTCGATCCTGTTCATTCCGCTCGCGACCGTCGTGGTGCAGTTCGGCTTGTTCGACAGCCCGCTCGCGCTGATCCTGGTCTATCCGACCTTCCTGGTGCCGTTCTGCACCTGGCTGCTGATCGGCTATTTCAAGTCGATCCCCTATGAGCTCGAGGAATGCGCGCTGGTCGACGGCGCGACGCGGCTGCAGATCCTGCGACGGATCACGCTGCCGCTGGCCGTGCCCGGGCTGATCTCGGCCGGCATCTTCTCCTTCACGCTGTCGTGGAACGAGTTCATCTACGCGCTCGCCTTCATCCAGAGCAGCGCCAACAAGACCGTGCCGGTCGCGATCCTGACCGAGCTCGTCTCCGGCGACGTCTATCAATGGGGGGCGCTGATGGCGGGCTCGCTGCTCGGCTCGTTGCCGGTCGCGATCTTCTACTCGCTGTTCGTGGACTATTACGTCTCCTCGCTCACCGGCGCGGTGAAGGAATAAATGAGAGTGTAGCCCGGGTGGAGCCAACGGGTCGCGCGAACGCGCGCCCGATGACAGGCTCCGCGCAACCCGGGGCATCTGCGTCAACGTCTACCAGCGGTCCCGGGTTACGCTGGCGCTTCACCCGGGCTACATGCGGCGCCTATCGCAGCGAGAACGAGATCGGCACGTTGAAGCCCATCGCGGGGTGCTTCATGTCGGCGGGGAACGGCGGAAACGGCTGGGCCCGGCGAACCATCGCCACCACCTCCGCATCCAGCGCGGGATTGCCCGACGACCGGCCGAGCCGGCTCGACGTCACCTGTCCATTGCGGCCGAGTGTGAAAACGACGCTTGCGACGCCCTGCTGTCCGGCGGACTTGGCACCCGGCGGATATTGCTTGAAGCGCAGGAGATGGGCACGGACGATCTGATTGTAGGAGGCGACGGCGGCAGCAGATGCGCCGCTGCTGACGGCGGACATGGTCGGTCCCTGGCGCTCGACGCGTGGTGACGCAGTGGTGCGCGGCGCCGGCGGTGCCTCCGTCGGCTTCTTGGCGTCGGGGCGGACCACCTTCGGCTTGACCGGCGCCGGCTTATGGTCGGGAACGGGCTTTGCAGGTTCGGGCGTCGGCGGCGCCGGCTGCACCTTCTGCTCCGGTGGCGCCACCACCTCCGGCTTTTCCTGCGGCGGGGTCGGCGGGATCAGCTCTTCCACCGCCTGCTGCGGCGCCGGTTCGGGCGGCGAAGCGTCAGCGGCCTGCATCTCGGGGCCCGGCGCGAGATCCAGCGGCGTCGATTGCGGCGCCGACGTCGCCGGCGCCATGTCGACCATGATCGCAGGCAGGGAGACACCGGGCAGCGGCTGCTCGCGATACCATTTCATGCCGGCCGCGATCAGCGCCGCATGGGTGGCGAGGATCGCGAGTGCCGAGATGCTCCAGCGCCGCAACGCGGTCTGGTCGGTGACGTCATGCAGCGCGAAGGCGTTCATTTGAGGATCAGCTCCGGCCGTCGAGGCCGACCAGCGCGATCTTGAGATAGCCCGCGTTGCGCAACAGGTTCATCACCTCCATCAATTCGCCGTAGCTCACCGCCCTGTCGGCACGCACGAAGATGCGCTCGTCCTTGCGGCCCTTGGTGGCGCCGTCGATAGTCGTGGCGAGCGCGTCACGCGCGACGATGTCCTCGCCGACGGCGACCGAGAGATCGGGTTTCACCGTGACGAACACCGGCTTGTCGGGGCGCGGCTGCGGCTCGGCGGTGCTCGCGGGCAGGTCGACGCCGAGATCGACGGTGGCGAGCGGTGCCGCGACCATGAAGATGATGAGCAGCACCAGCATGACATCGATGAAGGGGGTGACGTTGATCTCATGCGCCTCGACTAGATCGTCCTCGGCTCGAAACCGTCCGCCCCCTGCGCTGCCCGCCCCGAGCCTGACGCCCATCATTCACTCCGCGGCGCGGGCGAGGCGAAACAGGCCACGGTCGCCCTCGCGGCTGACCAGGAGCAGCACCATCGCGCAGGCATCTCCAAGCAGCGCGCGATGGGCGGCGATCGACCGCGTCAGATGATTGTAGATCACGACCGCGGGGATCGCCGCGACCAGCCCCAGCGCGGTCGCAAGCAACGCTTCGGCAATGCCGGGCGCGACCACCGCGAGGTTGGTCGTATGCGCCTCGGAGATGCCGATGAAGGAATTCATGATGCCCCAGACCGTGCCGAACAGGCCGACAAAGGGCGCGGTGGCGCCAATGGTCGCGAGCACACCGGTGCCGCGCGCGATCTGCCGTGCCATCGCGGCCTCCACCCGCTCCAACCTGAGCGCGGTACGCTCCTTGAAGCCGTCATCGAACACGCCGCCGGAAAGGCTCGCCTCGCGCGCCGCCGATTGGATGATCTGCGCCACCGCGTCGTCGCCGCCGCGGCTCGCCTGCTCCGCCTCAGCCAGCAGCGTATCCTTCTCGAGCAGGCGCAGCCGCTGTTTCGCCAGTGCCGTCTTGCGGCGGATCTCGATGGTTTTCGCCAGCCAGATCGTCCACGTCGCCAGCGAGGCGAAGGCCAAGCCGATCATGACCGCCTTCACCACGATGTCGGCGCTCTGGAACATGCCCCAGGGCGAGAGGTTGCGAGGCAATAGCGCGTTATCGTCGGCGGCGAAGCAAGCAGCCGGCCACAGCATTGCGCTGGAAGCGATCAGCGCCGTGACGATCGGGCGCCGGCAAAATCCATCGAACCATGCTTGCATGATCGCTTCCCGCCGTTGCTTCCTCAGGCCCCGCCCCTAGAGCTTCGGTTCTGATTGAATCAGAACCGAAGCTCTAGACTCTTGTATTGACGCGTTTTCTTCATGCGAACCGGTGTCCACTCCGCTCGAAAACGCTCTAGGCGCGATCCGCTCCGCGAGTGCACGGAAGCGCTGGAGCTGGTCGCCGCGCAGCGCGCGGGTCTCGTCGCGGCCGACGAACACCTTGAACATGATGCCGCCGTCGACATTGATGAAGGCGATGAAGGCCGACGACTTGCCCATGAAGGGGCGCTCGACAAACGCGATCGCCCCGGAACGCTCGTGGCGGAGATGGCCGTGCAAGCCCTTCGGCTGCATCAGGTTGAAATAGCCGCGGCCGATCTCGCCACCCGGTATTGCGCCGGTGAACTCGAAGATCGCATCGTCGGTGTGGACGATCAGCGTCACCTCGCCCAACCGGCAATGTCCTGCATGGCGGCGGCGAATTCGCCGCCTGCACCGATCCGCACCATCTCGCCCGGCAGCGCCTCGATCACCGCCAGCGGCGAAACTTTTCGCTCACGCGCGACGTCCTCGATCACGGCGCCGGGATTGTCGGCCATGTAGGCCCTGAGATCGGCAAGCTCCGTACTCGACATGGCGGTCTCCTTACGCGGCAGCGCTCGCCTTGCGTTCGGTCTGGATCACTTCAAAGCCCTCGAACTTGGGATGACCGAGATAGAGGCTCTCGCCGGTCTTGTTGTCGGCACGGGCATGCGCGCGGCGGAATTCTTCCGAGCGCGTCCAGGCTTCGAACGCCGCCTTGTCGACCCAGGTGGTGTGTGACGAATACAGCGTGTGGTCCTCGGCCTCAGGCCCCTTGAGCAGATGGAATTCGACGAAGCCCGGCAGGTTGCCGAGATAGGATTCCCGGGTAGCCCAGACGGTCTCGAACGCCTGCTCCGAGCCCTTCTTCACCTGGAAGCGGTTCATGGCGATAAACATTGTCGAATTCTCCTTCTGGTTTGCGGCGCTGGCCGCTCGTTGGGTTTTCGGCGCTGCGCCGCTTGCGCAGCCTGCCGGTTAAGTTGGTTGAAAACAAGAACGCGCCAAGCCGCGCTGGCATCAGCGCGGCCGGCGGCATGATGGTGATGGCCCTCCCGTCAGGGCTGCCGGTTCCTCGATCAGGTCCCTCCGAAGTGATATCTGAGGCCGCCCTTGAAGACGATCCCCGGCCCCGCGCTGGCCCATTTGACGTCGTTCTGGGTGTCGCCGGTGGAGCCGACCGGGATGGCGTAGGGACGGTAGTATTGATCCAGGAGGTTCTCGACCGAGAAGTTGAGCACCAGATCGCGCGTCGGCGTGTAGGCCACGTAGAGATTCACGAGATCGTAGGACGTCGCCGGCGTGAAGGTCGGCGGAATATTGTTATTGGCCAGCGCCGACGTCCACATCGCGGAGATCACCAGCGTGTTGTCGAGCAGGCGCACGCCGGCCGTGGTGGTGATCTTCTGCGGCGGGATGCTGTAGAGCCCGAGGCCGGTCTGGAGGTTCTTGCCCTGCATGTAGCTCCCGGCAATACCGACGAACCAGGTTCGCGCGTCGTACATCGTTTCGGCTTCGAACCCCTCGATGCGGGCCTCGGCGATGTTCTGGTACTGCACGAAGGGCAACACGGTGATGCGCGGTGCGGGCGGCGGACCGGTCGGAACCACCAGCGGAGGACCATAGGAAACCAGATCGATGTAGTTCTCGATATCGTTGCGGAAGAAGTTGAACTTGCCGCGGATGCTGTCGCCCGGCACGAACAGGTCGTTCTTCTTCAGGTTGAAGCCGATCTCCTTGTTCTTGCCGATCTCGGGCTTCAGGTTCGGATTGGGGACGAAGCAGAATGTCGAGTCGGCGCCGGGCCCCGGCGTGCCCGACGGACAACGGAAGAACGAATCGTTGATGGTGGCGCCGGAATGCGGGCCGTTGACGAGCGTCTCGGTAATCGACGGCGCGCGGTAGCCTTCGGCATAGCTGACATAGGGCGTCAGCATCGCGGCAGGCATCAGTCCGACCGTGATCTTCGGCGAAAGGCGGTCGCCGCTGGAGGACGTCGTCCCCGATTCCAACTGGTAATTGTCGTAACGCAGCGCCGAGATGGTTTCGACCAGGTTCTGGTAATTGGCCTTCCACTGCACGAAGCCGCCGGACACCGTGCGACGGCCGCCTGGCGTCGTCACCTCGGACGTGCCGCTCCTGTCGTTCGTGCTCACCTGGTCCTGGAACGCATCAAGACCGTAGGTGATGGCATTGTGCCAATCCAACAAATCGAAACGTGAGGTGTTGTGGATGTCGACGCCGAACGTGTCGAGGAGATAGCCGCGATTGCTGCCGATACAGCCGGAGACGGCGTTGCCGGGCACGCCACCGCAGAAAGCCGACGGCGTGGTGGTGGTATGCCCGGTCTTGACCTGGTCGTTCTCGGTGCGATTCCAGTAGACCTTCGCATCCCAGTCGAACAACCGGTCATCGGGCTGCGAATAGGTCCAGCCGAGCGTCGTCGTGTAGTTCTTCACGTTGCTCGCGTAGACCGACGTGCCGGAGAGATTGTTGGTTCCGTTCGCATTGGTCGAGTTGGGGTCGCCCGCACGCCGCGCCGGCTGACCGACGCTGTAGATATCTTCCTGGAAGATGGTGCCGAGCTTGACTTCGTGCCCATCGGCCGGGCGCACCGTCAGCTTGGCGATGCCGCTGGAGAGCCGGTTGCCGGTATTGGCGACTTCAAATCCGGTGCCGTCCTTGTAGTTCTCCTGCGTGCCGTAGGTGCCGCCCGCGAACACGTCCACATTGGGATTGACGCGAACACCGCCGAACGTCGAGGTGAGCCAGCGTCCCTCATTGCTGCCGAACACGTTGTTGACGTCGACGCCCCAGCGCTCGCCGGCGCGCACCACGTCCTCGATGTCCTTGGTGCGGAACGAGGCGACGCCGCCGATCGCGCCGGAGCCGTAGATGTTGGCCGTCGGGCCGCGCACGATGTCGATGCTGCTGATCAGCTCCGGATTGAGGAAGAAGGAGCCGTTCGCGAAGTGGCCGGTGCGCTGGTAGTTCTGCCGGGCGCCGTCGACCACGACCGCGACGCGGCCGAAATCCTGCAGACCGCGGATGTTGATCGACGTTGACGGCTCGTCGCCGCGATTCTGCACCCAAACGCCGGGCAGATTATAAAGGAGATCGCCGACCGTGTTGGGCAGGCGGCCCTGGATCTGCTCGAGCGTGACGACGCTGACCGGGGCAAGCGCGTCGATCGCGCGCTCCTCCATCTTCGATGCGGCAACGGTGATGGTGTCGAGCGATTGCACCGGCGTGCCGCCGATCTGCGCGCGCGCATTCATCACGGCCGCCGCCGCCTGCTGTTCCACTTTCGGCTTCGCCGGCTTGCGCTTCGCCTGCTTGGCGCGCTCCGACGCACGACCAGCCGGCTGCGCGTCCGCGGTCTGGGCGAACCCGGACTCGGAAAGCAGCAACCCGATTGAAACCACTGATGCGCCCAAAATGAGGGCGCGCGAAATCCTAGCCCCGTCAGCCATATTGCCCCAATCCAAAGATCTGCTTTTTGGGTCTGGCTGGCGTGCGCTCGCGAAATGATGCGAGCGGCTTGCTGGCTACCAAAATATACAGTGCGGGCCACCCGCCCGCGCCACGTTCACATTCGTTACGTCGCGGTAACAAAGTGGTCAACAACGGCACGGCACAGTTTATATCGATTGTAAACTGCAGTGATTGGATTGCGGTGCGGGCGACCTGTACAAACAGCCATCCAGAGAACGTTCGGGGCGCAGCAAAGAGGATATGGCGGCAACTTCCGGAGACGATACCGAAGGCGCCGGGGCGCGCACAGCAAATGCCTCACCCGCCGTGAGAAACCTCTCCATGACCGGCAACCGGATCGACAGCCGCGAGCTGTTCCAGAGCGAACGGGAGATCATGATCGCGCATGGCGACGAGATTTACCGGTTGCGTCTGACCTCGCAGAACAAGCTGATCCTGACCAAGTGATCCCTCGATGGCAATTTGTCGCACGCTCGCAGTCCTGCTGATCGCCAGCCTCGTGCCCGTTGAGGCGGCGCCGGCCGCAGGCACCACCGTGCATGATGCGCGCGACCGCGACGTCATCATCGACAACCCGTCGCGGATCGTCTCGATCGGCGGGGCGATCACCGAAATCCTCTATGCGCTCGGCTTCGAGGACCGCGTCGCCGGCGTCGATGCGACCAGCCTCTATCCGGCCGCGGCGCTGCGCGACAAACCCAATGTCGGCTATATGCGCCAGCTCTCGCCCGAAGGCGTGCTGGGACTCAACCCCTCGCTGGTGCTGGCGGTGCAGGGCTCGGGACCGAAGGAGACCATGGACGTGCTGGAAGCGGCCAAGGTGCCGCTGGTGCTGGTGCCCGAGACCTTCTCCGAGCAGGGATTGCTCGACAAGATCAAGCTGGTCGGCCACGCCATGGATGCCGATCCGCGCGCCGCATGCCTGACCACCGCCGTCGCGCATGATCTCGCGCAATTGCGCGAGTTGCGCGCCAAGGTGACGAAGCCGGTGCGGGTGATGTTCGTGATGTCGCTGCTCAACGGCCGCGCCATGGCGGCGGGCCAGAAGACGGCGGCAAACGAGATCATCCAGCTCGCCGGCGGCGTCAATGCGGTCCAAGGCTATGACGGCTACAAGATCGTCAGCGACGAGGCGATCGTCGCCGCCAAGCCCGACGTCGTGCTGTCGATCCAGCGCGGCAAGGATTCGCTGGAAGCCGAGGCGATCTATGCTCATCCGGCCTTCGCGCTGACGCCGGTCGCGGCCAACAAGAGCTTCATCTCGATGGAAGGGCTGTATCTGCTCGGCTTCGGGCCGCGCACGGCGGCCGCAGCGCGCGACCTTTCGACGAAACTATATCCGGCGCTGGTGCCGCAGGCGGAGAAGTTCGTGCCCGCGGCGCTCACGGCGAATTGCCGGCAATGAGCGCCTTGGCGGACGCGCGCGGCAATACCGCCGATCCTCGCACCAAGCGCTCGTTGCGCCCGCCAGCATCGCTGACACTGCTTTGCCTTTGCGCCGCGCTTGTCGGCGTTGCGCTCATTGCAGTGACGCTGGGTGCGGCTGGAATTCCCCTCGCCCGCCTGCCTGCCGCGCTCGGCCTATGGAATGACAGCGCGGCCAATCCGCTGGTTGCGCGCGACCAGCTCGTGCTGTGGTCGATCCGGATTCCGCGGATCGTCGCCGCCGCGATGGTCGGCGGCCTCCTGGCGGCATCCGGCGCGATCATGCAGGGGCTGTTCCGCAATCCTCTCGCCGATCCCGCGCTCGTCGGCGTCTCCAGCGGCGGCGCCTTTGCTGCAGCAGCCGCGATCGTCTTCACCGACAGCCACATCGGCGAGAGCGTCCGCTTCATGCAGCACCAATTGCTGCCGCTGTCAGCATTCGCCGGCTCGCTCGTGACGACGATCATCCTCTACAGCATCGCGAGCCGCGCCGGGCGGACGTCGATTGCGATCTTCCTGCTGGCAGGAATTGCGATCGCCGCGATCGCCAATGCCGGCATCGGGCTCCTGGTCTTCGTCGCCGACGACCGCCAGCTCCGCGACATCACTTTCTGGATGCTGGGCTCGATGAGCGGCGCGACCTGGAGCAAGATCGCGACGCTGGCGCCGGTGCTCACTGTTGCGCTGGTCGCGTGCCTGTCGATCGCGCGCGGGCTCGATGTCCTCGTGCTCGGCGAAGCCGAGGCCTTTCACAGCGGCGTCGATGTCGAGCGGTTGAAACGGATCTCCATCATCCTGGTCTCGGCCATGACCGGGGTCGCAGTCTCCGTGTGCGGCGTCGTCGGCTTTGTCGGCATCGTGGTGCCGCATCTGTTGCGGCTCGCGATCGGGCCGGCGCACCGACTGCTGCTGCCGGCCTCCGTGCTGCTCGGGGCCGTGCTCCTGGTCGGCGCCGACACGATGGCCCGCACCATCGTGTCGCCAGCGGAAATGCCGATCGGCATCCTGACGGCGGCGGTCGGCGCGCCGTTCTTCCTCGCCATCCTGCTGCGACAGCGCAGCCTGGTTTCGCTATGATCCCGATGCTGCAGGCGAGCTCGGTCTCGGTGGTGGTCAGCGGCGCCACGCTGGTCGATGCCGTCGACCTCAGCGTCAATCCGGGCGAGATGATCGCAATCGTCGGGCCGAACGGCGCCGGCAAGTCGACGCTCCTGCGCATGCTGTCCGGCGACATCACGCCGACCCGCGGCACGGTCGAACTGAAGCAGCGCGCGCTCCGCGCCTATCGGCCGCGCGAATTGGCGCGGCATCGCGCCATGCTGTCGCAGCATGTCAACGTCACCTTCCCGTTCACCGTGGAAGAGATCGTCTACATGGGCGCAGGCGACAGTTCGCACGCGACGGCGGCGCCGCTGGTCGAGTCCGCCTTGGATGAGGTCGGGCTGAGGAGCTTCCGCCATCGCCAGTTGCCGACACTGTCGGGCGGCGAACAGCAGCGTGCGCACTTCGCCCGCGTGCTGGTGCAGCTCGCCTGCGGCGAAGCGCACAACGGCCCGGGCCTGTTGCTGCTGGACGAGCCGACCTCGAGCCTCGACCTCAGGCACCAGATCGACCTGGTCGAGACCGCGCGCCGTCGCGCGCAGAGCGGCACCGCGGTGATCGCGATCCTGCACGACCTCAACCTCGCGATGCGCTTTGCCGACCGCCTCGTTCTCCTGCATCGCGGCCGGCTTGCGGTCGACGGCGGCCGCAGCGAGGCGATGACCGCGGAGACGATCCGCACCATCTTCGAGGTCGATGCCACCATCGACCATACCGACCGCGGCATCCCCTTCCTGCTGCCGCAAACGATGCGACCGGTGACGTAACGCCGCAGGCATATCCAGCGGCAATCGTTAGAGCGTTTTCGAGCGAAGTGGACACCGGTTCGCGTGAAGAAAACGCGTCAAGACAAGAATCTAGAGCTTCGGTTCTGATTCCATCAGAACCGAATATGCTCTAGCCGTCACGAAACTGTCAGCGGCATGTAACACGCGCCTCCCAGAACTCCGCCGCGTTCATCTTCAGGGGAGATCAACATGCGCAAATCACTGCTCTGCTCCGTCGCGTCCATCGTGCTGCTCTCGGGAGCTGCCTTCGCGCAAGGCGAGGGCGAATATCCGGCGACCCTCAAGGGCCACGCCGTGCTTCCGGCGGAAAGCTTCATCGACGCGCCTGCCGATGCACCCAACGATCTCAAGACCTCCGGCAAATACACCACCGGCCGCCGCGTCGACGCAGTCGGCACCGTGATGGGCAAGTCCTACGAGCGGCCGACCGGCGTCTCGCTTCCGTTCAAGGGCCAGCCGCTGCAGGGCCATTCCGGCATCAAGGTGATGGCGGACGGCACGTTCTGGGTGCTCACCGACAACGGCATGGGCTCGCGCTATAACTCGCCGGATTCGATGCTGTACCTGAACCGGCACAAGATCGACTGGGCGAGCGGCAAGATCGAGCGTCAGGAAACCGTGTTCCTGCACGATCCCGACAAGAAGGTGCCGTTCCGCATCGTGCATGAGGACACCGCCAAGCGCTATCTCACCGGCGCCGATTTCGACACCGAAGGCTTCCAGATCATCGGTGATACCTTCTGGATCGGCGACGAGTTCGGACCCTACGTGATCAAGGCCGACAAGACCGGCAAGGTGCTGGCGGTGTTCGAGACGACCGCCGATGGCAAGCCGGTGCGCTCGCCCGATCACTGGTCGGTGCAGTCGCCGGGCGCGCCGGGCGCGAGCTACACCACCGTCAACCTGCGCCGCTCCAAGGGATATGAGGGCTTTGCGTCCTCGAAGGACGGCAAGTTCCTGTACGGCCTGCTCGAGGGCCCGCTGTGGGATGCCGAGAAGAAGGACTGGGAGAAGGTCGACGGCAAGGAAGCCTCGCGCATCCTCGAGTTCGACGTCGCGAACGAGAAATTCACCGGCCGCTACTGGCAGTATGTGTTCGAGCAGAACGGCAATGCCATCGGCGACTTCAACATGATCGACGGCACCGCCGGCCTGATCATCGAGCGCGACAATGGCGAAGGCACCGCGGACAAGGCCTGCCCGCAGGGACAGCGCGGCGAGAACTGCTTCCCGGACCTGGCGAAGTTCAAGCGCGTCTACAAGATCGAGCTCTCGGACGCCAATGTCGGCAAGCCCGTGCGCAAGGTCGGCTATATCGACCTGATGAAGATCCGCGATCCCGACAAGAAGGCGAAGAAGCCGCTCAATGACGGCGTGCTGACCTTCCCGTTCTTCACCATCGAGAACGTCGATAAGGTCGACGACACCCATATCATCGTCGGCAACGACAACAACCTGCCGTTCTCCTCGAGCCGCGATCCCAACAAGGCCGACGACAACGAGTTCGTGCTGCTGGAAGTCGGCGACTTCCTGAAGGCGAAGTGAGCTCTGCTCCCTCTCCCCGTTCTTCACGGGGAGAGGGTCGGGGTGAGGGGCTCTCTCCACGATCACGGTGACAGACGTGTTCGCGGAGAGAGCCCCTCACCCGGATTGCTTCGCAATCCGACCTCTCCCCGCAAGAGCGGGGCGAGGTAAGAACCGCTCATCCCGCCGGCGTCATGACGACGCCCTTGTCCTTGGGCCAGCGGATGCGCCAGGCGAAGTTGATGTCCTTGAGCTCGCCCGGTTTCGCATCGAACGTCCATTGCAGAACGCCACGCTTGTCGCGCAGATTGGTCGCGGTCGGCGTCGTGGTCTGTGGCAGCATCTCGACCACGATCTCCTCATTCTCGCTGACCGGGAGCTGATCCTCGATCGCGACGCGGATCGGGAAATCATGGCCGTTGCGAATGCTGGTCTTGAAGGCGCGTTCGTCGGTCTTCGACGTCGTCACGATCAGGCCGGCGGAGCCCTCGTTGCGCTTGACCACCGAGCGCTCGATCTTGACCTTGTCGTCGGCGCCGAAGCCGAGCCGCACGGTTTCATCCTTGCCGGCGGAAGCGATCTTGCCGCGGCCGACGAACACGCCGTCGCGATAGATTGCGACGCGGCCGGGCAGCAACGGCGCGTCCTCGGCCTGCTTGAAGCTCGCCTCCAGGAAGGCCGTCGGATCGATCACCGGCACGGCGCGGATGGTGAGGTCGGGCGCGATCACGCTGCTCCCGATGCGCAGGCTCTTTGCCCCCTCGCTGGCGCCGAGGCTGACCCGGCCTGGAATTTTGAAGGTGGCCTGGAAGTCGCCGATCTCGGCCACCGCCTGCTGCTCGTCGGCGCGCTCACGCGCATCGAGCGCGTCGGCGGCCTTTGCGGCCGACGGCGAGCGCAGTGCGGGCGCCGGCCGCGCCAGTTCCGGCACGGCGCTTGACAGCGGCACCGGGCGCGGCGGCTGAGGATATTGCACGAGCAGCGAATTCAATTCGGGCGCGCTGCCGCCGCGGGCAATGCGCACGGTGGAGACGCCGAGCGCGACATTCGACCAGTCCTCGCCGGTCGACTGCGTGATCTCGGCGCGGCGCACCAGCTCCAGCGAGGGTTTTCGGTCCTTGGCGCCGGTATCGAGGCGTGCGTCATAGATCGGCGCCCAGCGCGCATTGCGCACCGAATAGGTGACGCGCAGGGTGGCTTTCGTGGCAGTCGCGGCAGCGAGGTCGATACGGACCTCGAGCTTGCTCGGCGGCTTGGCGGCGCGGTCGGATTCCAGCCGCGCGATCTCGCGGTCGATGTCGCGCTGCTTGCGCTCGGCTTCACGGGTCGCGGTATCAGCGATCGCGATCTCCTCGGAAACGGCGGCAAAAGCGGCGCGCCATTCGGACAGCGGCCGCGCCTCGCCCTTTTCGCCGATGCCGACCGGAGCGGCTTCGGCAAAACGCTCGGCGAACTGGCGGCGCGCCTTGGCGGCGTCGATCGCCCCTTGCAGATTGGCGCGCTCATCCTTCAACGCCTCGATCCGCTTGTCGAGCTCGGGCAGGTTCACCGGCGGCGCCGCCCGCGGCTGCCGCGTGTCGATCGAGCCGATCGTCAGCTTGCTGTCCGCGTCGCCTTCGACACGCAGTGAGGATGGGTCGAGCGACAGCGGGAAATCCTTGGCGACCAGCGTGCTGTCGCCGGACGGCAGATCGAGCGTGATGACGCGGGTGACGCTCGCGCCATCAGGATAGACGGTCACCGCATCCACCATCGAAGCGGCATCGACGTCAGCCGCCCGCGCCGGCAAAGCGGCAAGCGCGGTGACCAGCACCAGGCTGGTAGTGACAAGACAATTGGCAATCAAACGCATTGGATCCCTTTCCTGCATTGCGCGCAGACTTCACCCGATCCGGCACCGCCGGACAGTGCCTGATGTCACACCCCCATCGGTGGTGAGACGCAGCGAGAAAAGAACCGGTTCGATTGGGGTGCCACAAAGATGGAGACCACAAACCTGCGGTATCCAATTGCGCGCCAATCCCTCCACGTCATTGCGAGCGCAGCGAAGCAATCCATCCCTCCGCGTTCGAGGCTGGCAATGGATTGCTTCGCTGCGCTCGCAATGACGGGAGGAGAGAGCGTCGCGCACATAAAAAAGCACGGCGCTTGGGGCGCCGTGCTTTGGTTCATGTGGCGTTCAGCCGAGCCGTTCTCAGCTATAGATCTCGAACAATCCGGCGCCGCCCTGACCTCCGCCGATGCACATGGTGACGACGCCCCACTTGGCCTTGCGGCGGCGGCCTTCCTGCAGCAGGTGGCCGGTGAGGCGCGCGCCGGTCATGCCGAAGGGGTGGCCGATCGCGATCGAGCCGCCGTTGACATTGTACTTCTCGGGATCGATGCCGAGCTGGTCGCGGCAGTACAGGCACTGGCTGGCGAAGGCTTCGTTGAGCTCCCAGAGATCGATATCGTCGATCTTCAGGCCATGGCGCTTCAACAGCTTCGGCACCGCAAAGACCGGGCCGATGCCCATCTCGTCCGGCTCGCAACCGGCGGTCGCCCAGGCGACGAAGCGGCCCAGCGGCTCCAGCCCGCGCTTCTCGGCGTCCTTGGCTTCCATCAGCACCACGGCGGCGGCGCCGTCGGAAAGCTGGCTGGCATTGCCGGCGGTGATGTACTTGCCGGCGCCCCTCACCGGCTCGAGCTTGGCAAGACCCTCAATCGTCGTCTCGGGACGGTTGCACTCGTCGCGGTCGACGACATAGTCCTTGATGCTCTCTTCCTTCGTCACCTTGTCGACCACCTTCATCTTGGTCTTCATCGGGACGATCTCGTCCTTGAACTTGTTGGCCTGCTGCGCGGCCGCCATGCGGCGCTGCGACTCCAGCGAAAACTCGTCCTGGTATTCGCGGCTCAGCTTGTAGCGCTCGGCGACGATGTCGGCGGTGTCGATCATCGCCATGAAGATGTCGGGCGCGGTCTTGAGCAGCTCGGGATCGACCGATTCCTTCGGCGTGCCGCCGCCGGGAATCGAGATGCTCTCGACGCCGCCGGCAACGATGCATTCAGCGCCATCGGAACGGATCGAGTTGGCGGCCATCGCGATGGTCTGAAGCCCCGAGGAGCAGAAACGGTTCACCGAGACGCCGGCGGTCGACTTCGGCAGGCCGGCGAGCAGCGCGGCCTGACGGCCGATATTCGGCGCGCCGTGGGCGCAATTGCCGAGATAGCAGTCCTCGACATATTCCTTGTCGACGCCGGCGCGCTCGACGGCATGCTTGATGGCGTGCGCCGCCAGCGACATCGGCGGAGTGATGTTGAACCCGCCGCGGGCGGACTTCGCCAGTCCCGTGCGTGCATAGGAAACGATAACGGCTTCACGCATTGTGTTTTCTCCCTTGTTCGGACGGCCTGATATGACCGGTCTTGGCCCATTCGTACACAGATTTTGTCGGCCGCCAAACGACAAACGCCGCCTCCGATGCCGGAGGCGGCGTTGTTGTTCCGCAGGTCGGAATATCTGGGTCGAACGACGCGACCGCCTTCCCTTCTCCCCTTGTGGGAGAAGGTGGCGCGAAGCGCCGGATGAGGGGTTGTCTCCGAGGATGACAGCGCTCGTGGAGACAACCCCTCACCCGAATGAGTCCGGTACTGACGGCGGAGCTGCCCTCTCCCACAAGGGGGCGAGGGCGCAGCAATTGGCACCTCCCGCGTTAGAACGCGAGCACCTTGGCTTGCTTGACCTGCGGCAGCGCGTGCACCTTGGCGAGCACGTCAGCCGGCACCGGGCCGTCGACCTCGACCAGCGCGATCGCGTCGCCGCCCTGCGCGACGCGGCCGAGATGGAAGGTCGCGATGTTGATCTTGGCGTCGCCGAGCAGGCTTGCGAACTTGCCGATGAAGCCCGGCTTGTCCTCGTTGGTCACATAGATCATCGACTTGCCGAACTCGGCGTCGACGCGGATACCCTTGATGTCGACCAGCCGCGGCTTGCCGTCGTGATAGACGGTGCCGGAAACCGAGCGTTCCTGCCGCTCCGTCGTCACGGTCACGGTGATCAGGCTCTCATAGTCGCTCTGTGCGGCGCGCGTCACCTCGTCGACTACCATGCCGCGCTCCTTGGCGACGACAGGCGCGGAGACGACGTTGACGTCGCCCAGCATCGGCCGCAGCAGGCCGGACAGCACCGCCGAGGTCAGCGCCTTGATCTTCATCTCGGCGACATGGCCCTCATAGGTGATCTGGGTCTTGATGATGCCGCTCTCGGTGAGCTGGCCGGCGAACGAGCCGAGCTTCTCGGCGAGCTCGATGAACGGCTTCAGCTTCGGCGCCTCCTCGGCCGTGATCGAGGGGAAGTTGATGGCGTTGGAGATGGCGCCGGTGAGCAGATAGTCCGACATCTGCTCGGCGACCTGCAGCGCGACATTCTCCTGCGCTTCCGTGGTGGACGCGCCGAGATGCGGGGTGCAGATCACGTTGGGATGGCCGAACAGGATGTTCGAGGTCGCCGGCTCCTCAGAGAACACGTCGAAGGCCGCGCCCGCGACATGCTTGGAATTGAGCGCGTCCACCAGCGCCTGCTCGTCGACCAGGCCGCCGCGGGCGCAATTGACGATGCGCACGCCCTTCTTCATCTTCGCAAGCGCCGCGGCATCGATGATGTTGCGGGTCTTGTCGGTGAGCGGCGTGTGCAGGGTGATGAAATCGGCGCGCTTGAACAGCTCGTCGAGCTCGACCTTCTCGACCCCGATGTCCTTGGCGCGCTCCGGCGACAGGAACGGATCGAAGGCGATCACCTTCATGCGCAGCCCAAGCGCGCGGTCGCAGACGATCGAGCCGATATTGCCGCAGCCGACCACGCCCAGCGTCTTGTTGGTGATCTCGACCCCCATGAAGCGGTTCTTTTCCCACTTGCCGGCCTGCGTCGAGGCATCGGCCTGCGGGATTTCGCGGGCCAGCGCCAGCATCAGGGTGATCGCGTGCTCGGCGGTCGTGATCGAATTACCGAACGGTGTGTTCATCACGATGATGCCCTTGGCCGTCGCCGCAGGAATCTCGACATTGTCGACGCCGATGCCGGCGCGGCCGATCACCTTCAGCCGGGTGGCCTTCTCGATGATCTTGGCGGTTGCCTTGGTCGCAGAGCGGATCGCGAGGCCGTCATAGTTGCCGATGATCTCGGCGAGCTTTTCCTTGTCCTTGCCGAGATTGGGCTGGAAGTCGACCTCAACGCCGCGGTCTTTGAAGATCTGCACGGCGGCGGGAGACAGGGCGTCGGAAATGAGAACTTTGGGTTTGCTCATGGAAATGGTCCCTTGGGAGTGGTCCCTTGATGGACGATGCACTGATGGCGCCACCCGCGAACTTGCCCCGCGAGTCCATCCTCGTTTCGTGATGGATGGCCGGGTCAAGCCCGGCCATGACGACGATGAGGTGACGTTACTTACGCAGCCTTCGAAAGCTGCGCCTTGGTCTCGGCGAAAGCCCAGTCGATCCACTGTGTCAGCAGTTCGACGTCCTTGGCTTCGACAGTGGCGCCGCACCAGATGCGCAGGCCTGCCGGCGCATCGCGGTAATGCGCGAAGTCGAAGCCCGCATTCTCCTTCTCGACCAGGGCGACCAGCTTCTTGCAGAAGTCGGCCTGCAAGTCCGGCGTAAGCGAGGTGATCGCGGGATCCGTGATCTTCAGGCACACCGAGGTGTTGGAGCGGATCGCGGGATCCTTGGCCAGGAAATCGATCCACGGCGTCTTCGCCTTCCAGTCGGCAAGCACCTTGGTGCTGGCGTCGGCGCGCGCGATCAGCGCCTTCAGGCCGCCGATCGATTTCGCCCAGTCGAGCGCGTCGAGATAGTCCTCCACGCAGAGCATCGACGGCGTGTTGATGGTCTCGCCTTCGAAGATACCCTGGTTGAGCTTGCCGCCCTTGGTCATGCGGAAGATCTTCGGCAGCGGCCAGGCCGGCTTGTAGGTCTCGAGCCGCTCCACCGCGCGCGGCGAGAGGATCAGCATGCCATGCGCCGCCTCGCCGCCGAGCGCCTTCTGCCAGGAGAAGGTGATGACGTCGAGCTTCGGCCAGTCGAGCGGCTGTGCGAACGCCGCCGAGGTCGCGTCGCAGATGGTGAGGCCTTCGCGGGTCGCGCTGATCCAGTCGGCGTTCGGCACGCGCACGCCCGAGGTGGTGCCGTTCCAGGTGAAGACGACGTCACTTGCCGGATCGACCTTGGAGAGATCGGGGATCTCGCCATAGCCGGCATTGAGCTTGGTGACGTCCTTCAGCTTCAATTCCTTGACGATGTCGCTGACCCAGCCCTCGCCGAAGGATTCCCAGGCCAACGTGGTGACGGGCCGCGCTCCGAGCAGCGACCACAGCGCCATCTCGACCGCGCCGGTGTCGGAAGCCGGCACGATGCCGATCTTGTAGTCGGTCGGCACCTCCAGCACTTCGCGCGTCAGCTCAATGGCTTGCTTGAGTTTGGCCTTGCCGATCTTCGCGCGATGCGAGCGGCCGAGCGCGGCGTCCTTGAGATTTTGGGGATTCCAGCCGGGGCGCTTGGCGCAGGGGCCGGAGGAGAAATGCGGCACATTCGGCCGCGAAGCGGGCTTCGCTGCAGTCATGATCTACCCTTCCAGATAGCTGCCTCTCGGTGGGGAGAGGTTTCCCGCTGTCGGAGATAGTGGAACGGTAAAGACTCGTCAAGGAACTTCAGGACGATCACAGGCGATTGATGGAGGCTCGCCCGGCGACGGAGCCGGCGCCTGATCAAGCAGTCCGGCCGCATCGTTCACCAGCTTCACGGCCTTTCGCCGGCTGGAGACTCTCATGATGCTCTTTTCACCGGCCTGCACGATGTATTCATTGCCCGCCCTGACGATCGAATATCGCTTCATCTGAAATATCCCCAAGCCGTCCCAGAACGCGATGACTTTGGACCGTCATCGCGTTCGATTTTTTTGCTTGATCATGATCTCACTTCTTTGAGCATGATCTTTTCGGAAAACCGGTTTCCACTTTTCCGGATCATGCTCTAGCGGACCATGTTCTGCCGCTGGGAGACGCGTAACTATCAGGAGCGTTCCCGCCAGTAAAATTACGGAGGCCGGCGTAGTTTATCGCTTGTTAACCGGAACGCAGAGCGAGGACTACCACTGCGATCAGCGATGATAGCCACGCAACTTGGCGCAACTCAGAAGCGCATCGTCATGCCGACATGACTGCGTTGAAATCCAAGCCGTTCATAGAAACGCTGCGCGTCGGCGCGGGTGTGATGCGTGAGCAGTTCGACGAGAATGCAACCGTTGGCGCGCGCTTCAACGATCGCCCATTGCACCATCTGTTCGCCGATGCCGCGGCTGCGGCAATGGCTTGCGACGCGCACGTCCTCGATCAGGCCGCGTGAGGCACCTTGCGAACTTATGCCCGGCAGGATGCATAGCTGCAGGCAACCGACCACCGTGCCGTCAGCGTCTTCGGCGACCACGAGCTTGAAATTCAAATCGCGGTCGACCTTCTCGAACGCCGCGAAATAGGATTGAGGCAAGGGATCCTCGATCCGCTCGCGCGCGCTGCCGAGCCGATCGTCCGCGAGCATGGCGACGATGATGGGAACATCGTCGCGACGGGCGCGACGGATCGTGATCGAAGACGCAGGTGCCATAATATATTCCGAAACGGCTAACGCGCCGGCGCCAGGCCAAGTGAGCGCTCGGCCTCATTGATCCAGCGGCGAAGCGCGGGATAGCCGCCGAGATCGAAGCCGCCCTCATGCGCGAGCCGCGTGTAGGCGAGCAGCGCCACATCGGCGAGCGAGAGCGACGAGCCGGCCAGAAACGGCGTCAGCGCAAGCTGCTGCTCCATCTGCGCCAGCGCCGCATGGCCGCGCTTGACCTTCTCCGGATCGAGCTCGGAAACGGATTTGCCGAGATAGCGCATCTGGAACCGGCACACGGCGATATAGGGCTCGTGGCTGTACTGCTCCCAGAACAGCCACTCGTCCATCTTCGCGGCGGCAAAATCATCCGATGGAATGAGGTCGCTGCCGCGGGCGAGATAGCGGATGATGGCGTTCGACTGCGCCAAGGCGCGGCCATCGTCGAGCACGATCGTCGGCACCTGGCCCGCGCTGTTCATCCTCAGGAACTCCGCGGTGCGCGTCTCCTGCTTGAGGATGTCGACGTTGGTCCAGGTGTAGGGCAGCGCAAGGTAATCGCACACCCATTTTACCTTCAGGCAATTGCCCGACTTGTCGTCACCGTAGATTTTCATGGCTGGCTGTTGTCCTGCTCCCGAATGACAGAGCACCAGCGGAAGCAGAAGCTGTCAACACGTCTGACGCATACGCGCCTAGAATTTATAGCCGAGGCCGGCGCGCACCGTGTTGATGCTGGTATCGACCGTTGTGGTGAAGCGGATGTATTCCCATTCCGCGCGCATGAAGAGGCCGCCGACCAGGTTGATGTCAATGCCAAGGCCGGCCGTGTAGCCGTAGATGAGGTGATTGTGCACGGCATCCGTCGCGCTCAATGGCATCAACGGCGTGAAACGTCCAAGCGGAGTGGGGCTCACCGCGTCCGTAACGATTGCACTATGCGAAATGTCGGCCTTGCCGAGCGCGAAGCCGCCGAACGCATAAGGCAGGAAGCATCCGAAGGCATAGGCTGCGCGCCCCCGAAACGTCGCGATGTCCGAGATCGAGATCGAGGATGCCGAGGTGACTCCGACGTCGTGGTAGAAGGTGTCGGTGAGAGGAGAGCCGCTCACAAGCTCCTTGCTGGCGCTGGCCGAACCACCAAAGCTGCCGTGCACGTAGCTCGCCTCCAGGCCGAGCACGACGTCGCTCCATTGCCAGTTGTATCCGACAAAGGCTCCGTATGCGGACGAACGCGCCGTCTGCTTTCCGAGACCGAGATTCCATTGCGCAACGCCCATCTGCTGCACGACGTTGTCGGAAATCAGCGAGGAGATCAAAGATGACGGCTTGCTGTCGAAATTCGCATCGGACGAACCGTAGCCGGCTTGGCCACCAATATAGAGACCTTCCCAGTAAGCTCTGGAGGTTGTCAGCCCATCGGTGAAGCTGCCGCGAAGCACCGGGAGATCGGGAAGATCGGCGGCCCGCGCGCTCGTCACCGCGCCACACATCACTGCCGCCAGCAAAAACCTACGCATCGCCCACGCCCCCAAATCGACTTAATCAAACTCGGCGACGATCATCGCTCGTTAACCTTAACCAATGGTTGTCGCGCGCCGCTTTCGCCACAATCTTCTGCGTGATGAGCACTCTCCTCTCCGCAAAGCAAAACGGCGCGGGGACATCCGGCGCCGTCTGCAATCGTTAACCAATGAAGGTTCGTATTAACCTTTGCGCACCAGCGGCGGCGGCGCGTAGACCGGCTGCGGGCTGTCCAGATTCCAGCGCACGCCGAGCTTGAGATCGTGCGAAGTGATATCCTTGAAGTTCATTGGATTGTTGGTCGTGAAGCCCTGGAACGTCGTCACGGGTCCCGTCAATCCCGAACCGAGATCGACGTAGCTATAGGCGACTTCGAGCGTCAGGTTTGGACTAACCTTGTAGGAAAGACCTGCATGCGCCGCCCAGGCGAAATTCCACTTGGACGCCGAACTGGCAAGCGCAAAACCTGGCGCAATCACGCCGGGAGAGAAATCAGCAAGCCCTTGATCGGTGAAATTGGAGACGGTCACGCGCGCGGCACCGACACCAGCACCGATGAACGGCGTTACGCACCACCAGGTTCCGAGATCGACATAGGCGTTGGCGAGAACAAGCCATTCCGACTTGCTTGCGGTGTAGTTGTCAGACCCCGCGCCGATAACTCCGCCGCCGAGCGGAAAAGTCGCGAGATCCTGGCCGTGAAAGTTCGTTCTTCCACGATATTGACCGGTGACGTCGGCTCGGAACCAACTGTTGAACTGGTAACCGACACCGAGACCAAAGATGCCGCCGGTATCAAAACCGGTCTGCTGGTTCAGGGAGAGCAGCGGCGTGTACAAGGCGTTGTTGCCGTTGCGCACTTCCTTCACGCTCTGATTGCTGAAGCCGATATCGCCGCGCAAATACCAGCCGCCGAAATCTTCCACCGGCGGCGGTCCGTAGGCCGGTGGCGGCGCGATCGGCATATCGGCGGCGAATGCCACCGAGGAAATCAGGGAGACCGCACCAGCGGCAACGAGAGATTTAACGCAACGCATTGGCTTCGTCCTTCTGGCCAGTGAGGCGAGCGGGGAAGCCTCACGTCTGAAAATCCACGGCCGGACGATGGCACTAAATGCTTAAGCGGCGCTTAACCCTAATTATTAAGGTTGACAACCTCTGACGATTTTCCCGAAAGCTCGCGGTATCGCGCTATTCCCGCTGTCGAACAGAAAGCGGCCGCGCCATAAATGCAAACGATGCGTTGATGAAATCTCAGCTCTTGTCTTAACGCGTTGTCTTTACGCGCACCGGAGTCCACTTCGCTCGAAAACGCTTAATGCGCGTGGTTCGGCATTTTCGGCAGGAACACCGCGAGCAGTCCGATCGCCGGCAGGAATGAGCAGAGCTGGTAGACGAAGGCGATGTCGGTGTGATCGGCGAGCTTGCCGAGCACCGCCGCGCCCAAGCCGCCGATGCCGAAAGCGAAGCCGAAGAACAGGCCGGAGATCATGCCGAAGCGATGCGGCATCAGTTCCTGCGCGAACACGATGATCGATGCGGTCGCCGACGAGATGATCAGGCCGATGAACACGCTGAGTACGGCGCTGGTGATGAGGCCGGCATAGGGCAGCGCCAGCGTGAACGGCAGCGCGCCGAGGATCGAGAACCAGATCACGTATTTGCGGCCGAAGCGATCGCCGAGCGGTCCGCCCAGGAAGGCACCGACCGCGTTCGCCGCGAGGAACATGAAGAGATAGAGCTGCGCCGCCTGCGTCGAGACGTCGAACCTCTCGATCAGATAGAAGATGTAGTAGCTCGACAGGCTCGCGATATAGAGCTGCTTCGAGAACAACAGCGCGACCAGCACGGCGAGCGCGATCATCACCCGCCGCCCGGCCGGCGCGTCCGGGTGCCGCTCGACGACCGCCGCCTTCCTGGTCACGATCTGCGGCCTGTACCAGGCGCCGATGCGCCACAGGATCAGGATCGCAAGACCCGCGATCGAGGAGAACCACCCAATCGAGGACTGCCCGAACGGCACCACGATCAGCGCCGCGAGTACCGGGCCCATCGAGGTGCCGAAGCTGCCGCCAAGCTGGAACACTGATTGCGCAAAGCCGTAGCGGCCGCCCGAGGCGAGCCGCGCGATCCGCGCCGATTCCGGATGGAACACCGCCGAGCCGAGTCCGACCAGCGACGCCGCGATCAGGATGATGCCGTAGTGATGCGCGCCAGCGAGCAACAGCAGGCCGAAGAAGGTGAAGCCCATGCCGATCGCCAGCGAGAACGGCTGCGCCTTCTTGTCGGTGAAATGCCCGACCAGAGGCTGCAGCAGCGATGCTGTGAACTGGAACGCCAGCGTGATCATGCCGATCTGCGTGTAGTCGAGCGCGTAGGCGTCCTTCAGGATCGGATAGACGGAGGCGATCAACGACTGCATGGTGTCGTTGAGAAAGTGCGAGAAGCTGATGCCCGCGAGCACGACGTAAGCCGGCCCCACCGCGGTCGCGCGGGCAGCCATGCGCGGCGTCACGTCTGATACCAGCACCGGTTCAGCCAGTGCTTCTTCTGAGACGGCAACGGGCTTGTTCAACGGAGATTCCTGGCGGGACTCGCGAAGCGGCAATAAGCCGTGCTTACGACGCACGCTCCGCTGCGACCAGCGCGATTAGATAATGGCTGCGATGCAACCAGCGCGCGCTGGATGGTCGTGATTTAGGCCGGAGCAGTCGCCAGCACTTATCCCTCTCCCCGCCCTTCGCGGGGAGAGGGTTGGGGTGAGGGGCTCTCTCCGCGAGCAAAATAGCAAACGGACTCGCGGAGGCTCCCCCTCACCCGAAATTCAAGCTGCGCTTGAATTTCGACCTCTCCCCGCAGGCGAGGCGAGGTGCATCGGGGCTCGCTTCTTGCGTCCAACAAATATCGAGCGTCACGCCGCAGCCGCGGCGGCATGGCCGAGTGCGGAGACGATGTGATCGACGACTTCCTCGACCAGGAGGCGGTCGTCGCCCTCGCCCATCACGCGGATCACCGGCTCTGTGCCGGAGGAACGGACCAAGAGGCGGCCGTGACCGTTGAGCCGCTTCTCGCCGTCGACGATGGCAGACTTGACCTCGACATCATCCAGCGGCTTGCCGCTGCGATAACGCACGTTCTTCAGGATCTGCGGCAGCGGATCGAAGCGATGGCAGACTTCCGACACCGGGCGGCGGAGCTTTTGCACCACAGCAAGCACCTGCAGCGCGGCGACGAAGCCGTCGCCCGTGGTGGCATAGTCGGAAAGGATGATGTGGCCGGACGGCTCGCCGCCGAGATTGTAGCCATCGCTCAGCATCCGCTCGAGCACATAGCGGTCGCCGACTGGCGTGCGCACCATGTCGAGCCCAATGCCCTGCAGGAAACGTTCGAGCCCGAGATTGGACATCACGGTGGTGACGATGCCGGGCTTGGCGAGCCGGCCCTCTTCCTTCCAGCTCTGCGCGATCACCGCGAGCAACTGATCGCCGTCGACCACATGACCGCGCTCGTCGACCAGGATCACACGATCGGCGTCGCCGTCGAGCGCAATGCCGATATCGGCGCGCATCTCGCGCACCTTCTTCGCCAGCGTTTCCGGTGCCGTGGAGCCGCATTCCTTGTTGATGTTGAAGCCGTCGGGCTCGACCCCGATCTGCACGACGTCGGCGCCAAGCTCCCACAGCGCTTCCGGCACCACCTTGTAGGCGGCGCCATTGGCGCAATCGATCACGACGCGCAGGCCGTCGAGGCTCAGTTCGCGCGGCAGCGTGCGCTTGGCGAATTCGATGTAGCGATCATGGACGCCGTCGATGCGGCGGGCGCGGCCGAGGCTCGCGCTCTGCGCGAGCCGGCGCTCGATCGGCTCGTCGAGCAGTTGCTCGATCTGCTTCTCGACGTCGTCGGACAGCTTGAACCCTTGCGGCCCGAACAGCTTGATGCCGTTGTCCTCGAACAGATTGTGCGAGGCTGAGATCATCACGCCGAGATCGGCGCGCATCGACTTGGTGAGCATCGCGACCGCCGGCGTCGGCATCGGGCCGAGCAGCAGCACGTCCATGCCGACCGAGGTGAAGCCCGCGACCATGGCATATTCGATCATGTAGCCGGACAGCCGCGTGTCCTTGCCGATCACCACCCGATGGCGATGGTCGCCGCGCTGAAACACCAGGCCGGCCGCCTGCCCCACCTTGAGGGCGAGCTCCGGCGTAATCAGACCATTGGCCCGGCCACGAATCCCGTCGGTCCCGAAATATTTACGGCTCATATCACCCCCAAGTAAGGCTTGGGCTTCTCCAGCCACCTCAGCGAGAAGCCCGAAACATCATCAGGCAGGCGTTATAGTGCGTCGGCCGCCAAGACGGCTTCAAAATATATGATGAATCATTACCGTCGCCTGAAGGCAAGAGTTTAGGTTAATATATTGTAAAATAATGTATATTTCGGAGGCCGGGGTTCCTGCGGACAGCGGCCAGCAGCGACTCTAGCGCTTGCGGAGGATGTGATGGTCGTCCTTGGACGGCGGCGGCTGGGTCACATTGACGGGGTCGGAGGCCGGAAAAGTCTCCTCCAACCCCTCCTCCAGGGACTCCTCAAGCGAGCGCTTTTCGCTCTCGGCATCTTTCGGCTTGGGGGTCGATCCGGTCATGGTGGCCTCCTGCTGGGTCGGAGTTCGGCGGAGTGATTTGGCAGATGATCCAACCATGCTAGATGACGGCGCATTCGCGAAATACAAGACGGGCCGGGAGCGTCCATGAAGCACATCACCTGCATCGAAGATCTGCGCCAGCTACACAAGCGCCGCGTGCCGAAGGCATTTTTCGACTATGCCGACCGCGGCTCCTATACCGAGGACACGCTGCGCGCCAACAGCGAGGATCTTCAGCAGATCAAATTCCGCCAGCGCATCCTGGTTGACGTCTCCAAGCGCGACCTCAGGACCACGATCCTGGGCGAGCCGGCCGCGATGCCGCTGATCCTCGCCCCCGTCGGCCTGCTCGGCATGCAGCATGGCGACGGCGAGATCTATGCCTGCCGCGCCGCACAGGCCGCCGGGATTCCGTTCACCCAGAGCACGATGTCGATCTGCTCGATCGAGGACATTGCGGCCGCCGTCGACAAGCCGTTCTGGTTCCAGCTCTACGTCATGAAGGACCGCGGCTTCATTAAGGCGCTGATCGAGCGCGCGATCGCCGCCAGGTGCAGCGCGCTGGTCCTGACCGTCGACCTGCAGGTGATCGGCCAGCGGCACCAGGACATCAAGAACGGGATGACAGTGCCGCCGGAATGGTCGCTGTCGAAACTGATCGATTTCGCCACCAAGCCGGCCTGGGTCTCCGGCGTGCTGCGCGGCAAGCGCCGCACCTTCGGCAATCTCGCCGGCCATCTCAAGATCGACCAGGACATCACCTCGCTCTCGACCTGGATCAATTCGCAGTTCGACACTTCGCTGAACTGGAAAGACATCGACTGGATCCGCAGCATCTGGCCAGGCAAGCTGATCCTCAAGGGCATCCTCGACGTCGAGGACGCGGAGATCGCGGCCAAGACCGGCGCGCAGGCGATCGTGGTCTCCAACCATGGCGGCCGCCAGCTCGACGGCGCCCCCTCCTCGATCGAGGTGCTGCCGGAGATCGTGGACGCCGTTGGCTCGCAGGTTGAAGTCATGTTCGACGGCGGCATCCGCACTGGCATGGACGTGATGCGTGCGCTCGCGCTCGGCGCAAAGTCCTGCATGATCGGCCGGGCCTATGCCTACGGTCTCGGCGCCGGCGGACAGGCCGGCGTCACCGAGGCGATCAACGTGCTGGCGAAGGAACTGCTCACGACCATGGGCCTGTGCGGCGTCAACACGATCGCAGAGATCGACGACAAGGTGCTGGCGGTCTAGGTTAACACGCGCGCGATGCCGATTGATGTGCCCTCGCCCCTTGTGGGAGAGGGCAGCTCCGACATCGGCAACAAGCGCATTTGGGTGAGGGGTTCTCTCCGCGAGCACCGTCACCCGCGGAGAGAACCCCTCATCCGTCGCGCATTGCATGCGCGCCACCTTCTCCCACAAGGGGAGAAGGGAAGACATCAACGCGCGCCTCACATCGGAGGTGTGATGCCGTCGCGGCCGACGCTGATGCGGTTGGTCTCGAGCGAGCCATCGGGCGACTTTTTCGTGAATGCGATGATCTTGGCGCCTGCCTTGAGCTCGGACTTGTCGCCGGGGACGTAGGTCACGACAGGTGTGTCAGGCGAGACCATCACCTTCTTCTCGCCGCCCTTGTACTTGACGAGCAGCGTGTGGCCATCATTGCTGACCACGGATTCGGCGACCGTCGCATTGGTCATGCTGCTGTTGGGACGTGTGTCCCAGGGCCGCGAGCCCTCGCCGGTGCCGCGCATCTCCTCCGGGAAGACGTGGACTTCCACCGCTTTCGGCGTGCCGTCGGAACCCGGCACGGTCGTAGCGCCGATGAAGGAACCGACCTTGATGTCGGATAGCGCGATCTTGACGATGCCGGCAACGCGCGCATCGCCCGTCATATGCAGCTTGACGTCCTCACCGCTGCGCGACTTGACCTCGATCGTGTCGCCGACGACGCTTTCGATGGTCCCGCGCACCCGCGAGGACACAGGCGGCTGTTGCGCGATCGCATAGAGGGTTGATGCCGCAACCATGGCGACGGCAAATAGCGGGCGGGCGAGCGTGGAACGGTAGGGAGGCATAGCGAGAGCTCCGGGTGGATCACCTCTGCAGAGACCCCGCTGTCGCGGCGATATTTCGCGCACTCAAGCCTTTGTGAGATCGTCCTCGACCAGCGTACGCAGTTCCGCCGTCACTTGCGGGCGCTGGCCGAACCACAATTCGAAGCCGCGCACCGCCTGGTGCAAGAGCATGCCGAGCCCGTCGGCCGTCTTCAATCCGCGCGCCTCGGCGGCTGCAAGCAGCGGCGTCTTCAGTGGAACATAGACGAGGTCGGCGACAACAGCATTTGGCGGCAACAAGCCGACGTCGAGCGCGAGCGCCGGCTGGCCGTGCATGCCGAGCGAGGTGGTGTTTGCCAGCAGCCCTGCACTCGGCAACAGATCGGCAAGCGCATCCCACGTGGCTGGCTCGACGCGAGAACCGAACTGATCGGCAAGCGCGCGGGCACGCTCGATGCTGCGGTTGACGAGATGTATGCGCTTTGTGCCGCGATCGAGCAATCCGAACACCACGGCGCGCGCCGCGCCGCCGGCGCCCAACACCAGCGCCTCCGTCGCCCGGTCCCAGCCGGCCGCGGAGGCGTCGAGATTGTTGATGAAACCTTCGACGTCGGTGTTGGTCGAGCGCAGCTCGCCGCCTTCGTACCACAGCGTGTTGGCGGCGCCGACCGCGCGGGCGCGCTCGTCAGGCACCGACAGCGCCAGCGCGCGCTCCTTGTGCGGGATCGTGACATTGGCGCCGACGAAGCCATGCGTCGACAGATGCAACACGAACTCGGCAAAGCCCTCCGGCGGGATCGCCTCGATGTTGTAGCCGCCCTCGATGCCGAGCTTCCTCAGCCAATAGTGATGAATCAGCGGCGAGCGCGAATGCGCGGCCGGCCATCCGATCAGGCATGCGGCGCGGGCTTTGGTCGGTGCGGTCATTTCAGTCCATTCGGACAAGCGGTGAGAACTGTCAATCCTCACTTATCCCGCACTGCGACGACCGCGGTGAGTACGACGGCGGCGCCTGCGGCGAACCAGACCGCGGAAAGATTGAGGTGGAGATAAGCGAGCGCGCCGACGGTCGACCCCAGCACCAGCGCCGTCCATAGCAGGAGGTTCGGCAGCCAGGCCCAGCGCGGGCCGCCGGTCAGCGCCGCCCCAAGAAGCTGGCCGGCCTTGACGAGCGCGCCGGTGACATAGGTGAGGCCAAGTGCCGAGCCGCCGCCAACCTCGAACACGGCGTTCTCCAGTCCCATCGCGAACACGATCGCCGCGACCGCGACAATAGGCCAACCGAAAGCATAGGCCAGCGCAGCGCCGATGAGCAGCAGGCTTTCCGTCAGCAATAGCCAGGTCTGGCGACGGCCGCCGCGACCAAGCGCGATCAAGCTGCCCGCCGCGGCCCCGAACACGAACGTCACGATGATGCCAATGGTTTGCGCCGCCGCGAACCAGTTCGCTTCGGTCAGGTTGACGCCGAGACGCGTCGAATTGCCGCTCATGAAGGAGACGAACAGGCCGCCGAGATGCAGATAGCCGATGCCGTCGAGATAACCGGCGAGCGCGCTCAGCGCACAGGCCAGCGTCATGTTACGGCGCGAGTCAAGCATGCGTCACGCCGTCCACTCGTAGACCTCTTTCTCGTAGGCTTCCGTGAAACCGGCGCGCCGCAGATTGCGGTACGAATGTTCCAGCATGTACATGGTCTCGGAGACCTGGACCCTGCAGCCCATCTGCTCGGCGCGTTCGACCCGCTTTGCGATGAGCGCCTGCTGCGCGCCGCGCTTCCGATGGCTTTCGGCGGTGGTCGCGGCCAGGAGATAGCCGATGTCCTCGAACAGGCAGAGCGCGGCGATCGCCACCGGCTGATCGCCGTCGAACGCCATGTAGTGCACGAAGCCCCTGCGGCCGGCCGAGCGCGCATATTCCGGCCATAGCGTGTCGCCGAGCTGATCGCGCGCCGCATCGATCTCGTCAGTGGTCACCTCGCGGATGCCGAGATCGGTTGTGAAATGAAGCGGCGAATAGGCCGTGCGCCACAAAGTTGGATATCCGGTGCGGCGTGCGCGCGACAGGCCACCCGCCTCGAGCCGCGCCCGCATCAGGTCCATGTCGGGACCCGGGCTCAGCCAGACAAAGAAGCGCTTCACACCCTCAGCCGTGAACAGATCGATGAAGCGCGCGACCGCATCATCCGTCATGGCGGGATCGGCGCCGCAGAGATAGACACGATTGAGGTTGGCGGATGGAAACGGCGCCTGACGTTCGGGATCGATGGTCACGTAGCAGTGACCGAACGGCGGACCGTCGAACTGCCGGCGCACAAGCCGGTAAGGCTGACAACGGCCGTCCAGCCATTGCGTCAGCCGCCGCATTTTCAAGGAGAGATCGACAACTTCCATGGCGATGCGGGGATCATGACCCTCGATCCGGGGCCATGATCCTAGCAACACTTATGCCGCCACGCGATGCGCCGCAATAATTTGATCGGCTGTCCGGCCGGTCACTTCAGCCATGTGATCGAACTGCCGGGTGAAGCTGCCGGCGCCGGCGGTGGCCGAGCGGAGTTCCACGATCAGGTCGCCGATTTCGGCTTCCGGCATGGTGGCGCGGACGCAGTCCCAGCCGGCCCAGCCCTCGCGGGTGTCGAAACCGAGAATCTGGCCCCGCCGCGCCGACAGGATGGCGTTGATCTTGGCGGTGGCGTCGGTCGGGCAGACGATTTCGACCATGTGGATCGGTTCCAACAGCACCGGATGACAGTTCGGCAGCGCCTCGCTGACGCCAATCCGCGCTGCAGTGCGGAACGCGAGATCGGAGGAGTCGACGCTGTGGTAGGAACCGTCGGTCAGGCGCACATGGACGTCGACCACGGGAAAGCCGAGCGGACCCTTCAGCAGGCCGTCGACGACGCCCTCCTCCACTGCGCCGATATAGTTCCGCGGCACCGCGCCGCCGACCACGGTCTCGTCGAAGGTGAAGCCGGAGCCGCGTGGCAAGGGCTTTAGTTCCAGCACCACGTCGCCGAACTGGCCGTGGCCGCCGGACTGCTTCTTGTGCCGCCCGCGTTGGGTGATCGGTTTCCGGATGGTCTCCTGATACCCGATCGCAGGTGGGTGCGATTTGACGTTGACGCCGAAGCGGTCGCGCAGCCGTTCCACCGCGACACGCAGGTGCATCTCGCCCTGCCCCCACAGCACGGTATCGTGCGTGCGCTGGTTCTGGATCTGGGTCAGCGACGGATCCTCCTCGTTCAGCCGCAACAGCGCCTGCCCGAGCTTGACGTCGTCCTTGCGGTCGGTGGCCGCGACCGACATCGCCAGCACCGGCGATGTCGGCTCGACCTTCACCAGCGACGGCGGCGCGGTCTTGCCGCTCGCCATTGTGTCGCCGGTCTTGATCGCATCGAGCTTGCCGAGCGCAACCGTATCACCGGCTTCCGCGGCGGCACGCTTGGTGTCGAACGCGCCGCCTGCGGCGAGGATACCGGAAACGCGGCCGGTCTCGCCGGACGAGGAGATCAGCGTCGCGCCATCGTCCAGACGGCCGGCGAGCAGCCGAGCCAGCGACAGTTTGCCGCCGTGCTGCAAATGCACGGTCTTGAACACATAGGCGAGCGCATCCTTCGTTTCGGGGGCGCCAAGGCGCTTGGCGGTTTCGGCGATGCCGGGCGATTCATGGCGCAGCGCCTTCATCAGGCGCAGCACGCCGTTCTCGCGCAGCGCCGAGCCGAGCAGCACCGGACAGATCACGCCTTCGCGCAGTTCGCGGGCGAGATCGTCGAACACGGCGTCGCGCGGCGGCTGGATGTCCTCGAGCAACTGCTCCATCAGCGCGTCGTCATGGTCGGCAAGCTTCTCCAGCATCGAGAAGCGCGCTTCCTTCTCGCGATCGAGATCGCCGCCTTCGAGCGCGACCACCTCCGACGGCTTGTGCTCGCGATAGACGAAGGCGCGTTCCAGCGCCAGATCGACGAAACCCTCGATCAGATCGCCGTTCCAGATCGGAATTTGCCTGAGCACCAGCGGCACGCGCGAGGCCGGCTGCAGCGTGGCGAGCGTCTCGCGGACGCGCTTGTTGGCGCGATCGATCTTGTTCAGGAACAGGAAACGGGGAATGGCCAGCTCTTCCAATTCGCGCAGGATGAGCTGCAATTGCGGCAGCTTCTTCTCGTCGGCCTCGCAGACCACGACCGCGGCATCGACCGCGGGAAGCGCCATGCGCATATCGTGCGCGAATTCGACCGAGCCGGGACAATCGAGGAAGGTGTAGCTGTCGCCCATGAAGGTCGTGGTGGCGGCGGTAAGCCCGACGCTCATCTTGTGATTGCGCGCTTCGGCACTGGCGTCGCCAACGGAACTTCCGGCATCGACACTGCCGGCTGTCCGGATCGCACCGGTTCGCGCCAAGATCGCTTCGAGAAGTGTGGTCTTACCGCTCTGGAAAGGGCCCACCAGTGCAATGCACCGTGGACCTCGGGGACTTCTGACGTCTTGTCCCATTGCCGTCTCCTCATCTGGAGCTCGGCCCTTGATTGGGTCGGCAATCGTCGATGCTCCGCCCGTCGCGGGCGTTTGGCAAGCGGGAACACGCGCGAAAACGTCGCTGCGTTGCGATGTAATGGTCTAATGCAATGAAGCGTGCACGACTTCTTGCCTCCCCTTGTGGGAGAAGGTGGCGCGCATGCAATGCGCGACGGATGAGCGACTATCTGGATTGTCAAGTTGCATTGGCGTAAGCGGCACGCGCCTCGCGTG
>NZ_JAQMIL010000039.1:0-80185 GCF_029990105.1 Bradyrhizobium sp. Arg237L
CCCTGCGCGATGGTTTTACGGTTTCCTTCGTGCTCTCCCCGGTGACCGGGCTTTCTTGCCACCGTCATCTCTCGCGCGAAAAAAAGTTCGCGCGAAAAACTTAGCGCCAGCGTCGGGGCGCCAGGACCACACGACTTCGCCGTCCGCTGATGTTGCGTTCGCCTTTCGCCACACCAACGTCCACCGCATCTCACCGCAACGTTCGTGACGATCGCGAGCCGCCCCTCATCTTGGGTGAGCCGCGCGGAGTTAAATCACTGATTTGCCCGACGGCGAAAGCGGAATATTTTTCGCTGCAAGGGTGGACAGACTTTCGAGTGATTTGCCCGTCGGGTCGTTCTGTCGCGGGCCAAGCATCGAAATCGTCGTTGCGTCCGAAGCGAAGCAGGCCGTAGCGAAAACAGAATGCCGTCTCAGAAGTTCGGCCGAAATTCCCTGCATGTCCGTTTTTGGGCCGCATGCGGACTCATGCAGTGCAGCATCACTCAAACGATGGCAACTGGTTCAGACGACGGCGGTCGCAATAGCTTGCACGGCAAGTGCTTATGCGTTGCCGCTTAGCCGTCTGAGGGTTGCTGATGAACTGAAGCGGATTGAAGCGGAGCAGGGCAGTCCTCGTCGAGGATCTGCCGGACCTGCGTGAGTATCTCGCGCTCGGGGACATTTCGGCTGTCCAAGCGCAAGTGGATGCAGGTGAGACCGATCCTCGCCGAGGGTGTGTTTACCTTCGGAGTCCGTTTCTACGGATGCACGAGTAGTAGGCGTCTGCGCCAACAGCGTTTCCTTCGGCAGTGGCAGCGGGATTAGCAGAAGCATGCCCACTTGGGCTCTTGCCGCCTCATTGGCCTGCCTGAAGCATTGAGCACGTATCGCCCTAGTCCTATCCGTCTGTTGTCCTGTTTGCGCCGATGATGAGGTTGCAAGGAATGGAAGTATGGCGACTGCCAACAGCGTTCGCATATTCAGCATATTTTTCCTCCTTGAAGACGTTGGATAGCAGCGTAGTGCGGGTCTCGATCCGATCGGGGCGGGGTTACAACAATCCGAAAGGTTTTCAGCTCGCCCGCGCTGGTGCCAAGGCCGCCTGCAATAAAGGGAAGAACGGCAAGAACCACATATCGACGTAGATCAATGGCGCAGACCGGGCGATGTGTCCTGCAACGCTAGCCAAAGTCCC
The DNA here is from genome assembly GCF_029990105.1 of Bradyrhizobium sp. Arg237L. Classification (NCBI taxonomy): domain Bacteria; kingdom Pseudomonadati; phylum Pseudomonadota; class Alphaproteobacteria; order Hyphomicrobiales; family Nitrobacteraceae; genus Bradyrhizobium; species Bradyrhizobium sp. Arg237L. Next base: position 1,178 of record NZ_JAQMIL010000039.1, read on the forward strand.
GGCCTTGCTGCATGGCGCACCAATTTGCGCCATACGATGCGGGCGAAGCCAAGGCTGGAGCCGAGCGCGCTGCTACGCGGTACCTTGCAGCGCGAGCACTTGATCTCGAGCCAGCCGTACCTCGCGTTGATCGCCTGGTCGACCGATCGGCCCGCCATAAGCCCACATGCGCTTGTTCGAACTCTCGGCGGCGAGAGCGTCCGCCTCGCGGATTAGCACCTCACCGGCGTCGCGCTTTTCGGCGGCGCGTTCGGCCAAGATCTTGGTCAAACGCCTGCGTCTTCGTCAGCCCCTTTGCGGGCGCTTTACGGTCGCCGCCGGAAAGGGCGTTGGATGATGTTTCGGGGCCGTGCCAGAGACAAGAGATCCGTGAACAGGCGTTAACATACAGACGGTTGGCAAGGTTTTGGCGGGTCTGCGAGGCATGGGTCCCAGCGCGACCGGCAATCAATGGATCGGCGACTTCAAGGAAGAATGATTCTCCTCGATGATTCTCCTGTGGGGATCATCTCGTGCCATCGTAAACCTCCCCGCGCACGCGCTATCGAGTTCCCTTCTGGTGAGTGCCTAAATTTCAGTCGGGCGTTGAGGCAAAATAAGCTAATTATTTCAGTGTGTTGGTCGATCACGCCCACTCACAGCGCCGTGATATTTGTGCAACATGCGTCCGAAAAGAAGCGGAGGTACCTGCGGACTCCTCTCTCTTTTGTTGCGCGTTTGGAGACCTTCGTTTCTTATGGAACAGCGACGGAGGGGGGCATCCCGAAGTCGTCCCGTTCTTGGTGGTTCGCTTAAGTCCCTCGCGTTTTCGCGGGAGTCCGAAAGCGCGAAGCGGCTTGACGGGTTTTGGGGGGACTAGGGAATCAGCTTCAGGGTTTTTACCCGGCGGATCCGCAGCTCTTCCTTACAGAGCAACTTGGAGGTTTAACATGAAGATGGTTAAGAGCCTTATCCTCGGCTCAGCGGCGGGTCTGCTCGCCATGGGCGGGGCACAGGCGGCCGATCTTCCCGTCAAGGCCAAAGCGGTCGAGTACGTGAGGATCTGTTCGCTCTACGGCGCCGGTTTCTGGTACATCCCCGGCACCGACACCTGCATGAAGATCGGTGGTTACCTGCGTGTCGACACCACGTTCAACGGCAGCATCTACAATCAGCCGGCGTGGTCGGGCGACCTCGGTCAGCAGAACCGGTATGCCGACTACTTCGCCGCCCGCTCCCGTATGGCGCTGACGGTCGATACCCGCACCGCGACCGAATATGGCGTGGTCCGTACCTTCGCTCAAGCCGACTTCCAGTTCTCGACGCTCGGCGGCAGCACCACCAACCCGAACTCGATCAACGGTTCGCTCCCGGTCGCGGGCTCTCAGTTGCTTGACACTCCCGGCGGCGGCTATGTCGCGGTCGAATTCGTGTTCATCCAGTTCGCGGGCTTCACCTTCGGTAAGTCGGCATCGGCCTACGCGACGCCGTGGCATGGTTATCCGGGCAACAACTCGTCGTTCCTGCTCGGCGGTCATGACACCGTCACCGGCGTGAACAACATCCAGTACACCGCGCAGTTCGGCAACGGCGTGTCGGGCACCATCGGCCTCGATGATCCGACCGTCTTCGACCGCACCGTCGTGGCCAACCTGACCGTGCCGCTCACGTCACAGGGCGCTGTCGCCAACGCCTATGCCGGCGTGCATGCGCCCGACGTCGTCGGTAACATCCGCATCGACCAGGCTTGGGGTCTGTTCCAGATTTCGGCTTCGGCGCATGAAGTCAACGGCTCCTACAATGTCCTGAATACGGTCGGTGCTCCTGCCGGTGCGGTCGGTCTGCCGGGTGCGGCGCCGACCAATCTGTCTGAACTCTCCGGTCACCCCGACACCAAGTGGGGCGGCGCGGTGATGGCTGCGTTGCAGATCAAGAACATCCCGACCGGTCCCGGCGACGACTTCAAGATCGATGCCACCTTTGCCAAGGGTAACACCAAGCAGGTGATCTCGACGTCGTCGACATCGCCTAACCCGTTCTCGATGTTCGGTAGCGGTAATTTCGGTTCCTTCGGGAGCATCGGCTTCGGGGCGGTGACGGACGGAGTATATGCACCGGCTGGCTTGGCGGGTCCGTTGTTTGGTGCTGATGGGAAAATCCATCTGACGACAGCATGGGGCGTCCGTGGTGCGTTCAACCACAACTGGGATCCCTACTGGTCGAGCAGCTTGTTCGGCAGCTACTCCAGCGTGAGCTACGATAACACGGCAAAATTCTTCGTCTGCTCCACCTTCACTGCTGCCCGCCTCACAGCGACCAGTGCCGACTTCAGCTGTAACCCCGACTTCAACGTCTCGCAGCTCGGTACGATCACCCGCTGGACCCCGGTCAAGAACCTGACGTTCTCGGGCGAATTCATGTGGTTCCACCTCGACCAGAAGTTCACTGGCTCTGCTATCCTTACCCCGTCGGCGCCGATGCCGACCGCTCGGTACGACTTCAAGGACCAGGATACGTTCAGCTTGAACGTTCGCGTTCAGCGCAACTTCTGATCCTCGTTTCACACGAAACTTAATCAAGCCCCCCGGCAAGCGATTGCCGGGGGTTCTGTTTGCGCGACAGGGCTTCAGTATGCGGTGCAGTGAGGACGTGGCCTCGGATAGACTGCGCTACGAAGGCAGCGGGGCCTTTTCGGCCGCGGCCTTTTCAAGCTGATGGTTCAAACTGGCGAGCCTGTCGATCACCCTGTCGAGTTCAGGGCGCCCAAACTCAGCCAGAACTAGCTCATGCAGCGCATCTTGTTCAGACGACAGCATCGCCAGATGCGAGTAGGCCGCTTCTGTCAAAGAGAGAGTTGCTAGCTGAGTGTTCGAGGAGGGGGACTCACGTTGAAGCAGACCCGCTCTCTCCAACAGATTCAATTGCCTCACGACAAAAGATGTATTCACCTGCAGTGTCTTCGCTATGGCCTCGACGGATACACCATCGCGTCCGTCTAACTCGGCCAAGGCAACAATAATGATCCACTGAGCATCGGTTATGCCCAGATGCTGCGCCCAGTAGTGGCGAATGGCCTCCAGACGACTGACCATTGCGGTGACTTCCGAAATGAACCTGCGGCTCGCTTCGTAGTTTCTCATGGAAACCTGCCGACGTGAAATCTCCGCGTGTGGAGATACTGATCTCGCGCTCAGGTTTTGTAAAGGAGATTCGGCTTGCCTGCTGCGGCCTTTGTCTTGCGCTCTTACAAGGAAGCTCGCGGCTCCTCGACCTGATTAATTGCTTAAGTAACTCTGTAGAAAGCCTCGCGAGAGAAACTGCGGAGGCTCGTGCACGTCAGTGAAAATGGATTATCCAGCAAACATTATTTTGCTCAGTCTGAACTTGCGAACCCCACTCGGTCCACGAGCTGACGATATCGCGCTGTCCCCTGCATCGCCTTGAATGCAGGATCGATAAGGATACCAAGAATATCCTGTTCCTGCCGCCTGATCGATTCCTCGAGATACTGGAGGGCCAAATCAATGTCGCCGAGGAGTGCAGCGCTCACCGCGAGCTTGTAGACGGGTTCACTGCCGAGGGCGTATTGGCGTTTCTGTTCGGCGAGCATCGCTTCCAGGAGACCTCGTTCACCGCCGCTGCGTAGGCCATTTTCAGCGGCGGTCGCGATTGCAATGCGCGCGTTGTTCTTGGTCATCTCGGCAGCCGTCCGATACTCACGCAAGAAGTCCTGGTAGCGCTGCTGACTGAGATAGATCGTCGCGAGATATTCGGGAGGCGCGCGAAGGTTCGGTTCGGCATCTGCAAGCTGCCGCAGGATCGTGACGGCGTCAGTGGACCGGCCTGCGTGAAACAGAATGAGCGCCTTGTTGGCCGAGATCACGCGGGATTCTGGATTGATCTCCTGCGCCTTGGTGATTTCCCGCAAGGGAATGTCGAACCTGCCGCTGTGCATCAGTGTCAGCGCATACCAGTGACGCGTTTGAGCGGAGGAGGGATCAAGCGCGATCGCTCGCTCGAAAAGCTCCTGCGACTGGGTGAAATTCCTTGACCAGTAAAACTCTGTGAACGCGAGCGACGCATATGCGTCAGCCAGATCAGGGTCCAGTGCGATGGCCCGTTCGGCCGCAGCCTTGGCACGGGGGTAGGCTTCGTCCGCAGGCATGAGCGTGAATTGGCTGATCGTATTATAGGCGTCCGCAAGCTTCGCATAGGCAACGGCATAGTGCGGGTCGCGGATCGTGGCCTCAGTGAAGTACTGAATTGCGCGCGTGAGGCCGTTCGATTGACGGGTGCCGAGATGGTAGACGCCTGTCAAATAAAGGTCCCGCGCTTCAGGCGAGGGTTCGTAGGGAGGCTTGCCGGAGTGAACGAGATCGATCTGGCGGGACGGCTTCAGGGACCGCTGGTCAAGCACGCCGAGAGCGGCAAACCCGAGTGCCGCAAATGACAAAACGATGACCGCCGCAAGTCGCCAGCGGGACGATATGGCCGTGAAGAAGAGACGCGGAGTTCTTTGATCTGGTTCAGCGCGTGAGGCAGGTGCCGTTGTTGCCTCAACGGCCAAATCTGCGGAAGGAGCTGCCGCAGACGCTTCGGTCCGGCGATCCCGAACATCTCCCGCCAGCCAGCGCTCGAGTTCTTCCTGGTAGGCGAAGACCAGGTTGCGCTCGCCTCCCGGAATGCGGTGAACGGGAAGCCCGCGCAGGCGCTCCCAGCGCCTGACCGTGCGCTCATCCCGATTGAAGAACGACGCAATCTCCTTCCAGCTTTCCAGCCGCCGTTTCTGCCCCTCCGCCACGCTGCTGTCCTGTTTTGCCCGCTTCTGCCCGCATACGCCCCACTGCGCATTCTGTCCCGAAAGCTATAGGTCGCAACGATTTAAGAGATTGATCCTGCCTCAGATTGTCCCGCATGCGTTCCGGGGTCAACGGCTCGGTCTCGTGGAAGAGGCTCACCGCCTCGTCGGCTGAGGCTGGGCATTTTTTGACCGACAAACAAGATTCACAACCTGGGGGGTGGGAGTTCGTGGATGCCATAGAGGCGTGCCACCAGGTTTCCACTCTCGCTCGTCTTTTCGCCCGCTCAGTCGCCGCCTACGGCTACTCGGCCTCGGCCTGCGGCGCCTTTCGTCCGATCGGGGGCGATGCAAAGCCCGAATTCTACTTCTGCAATTGGCCGGAGACGTGGACTGCGCTCTACACGCAGCGCAATCTCGCGCCCCACGACTTCACCATCACGGAGGTCCGGCGGCAATCCAGTCCTTACACCTGGCTGACGGCAAAAGCCGCGCGGCGGCTCTCTGCCAAGGAAGAAGCATTCTGGAAGGAAGTGACCGAGATGGGCTGGGCGGATGGATTGTCGATCCCAATCCACGGTCCGGGCGGACAACTCGCTTTCGTGACCATGACCGGCGGCGAGCGAACGGCAACACCTGTCCAGCGTGCGCATTTGCGATGCCTCGCAATTCTCACTCATGAGCGTGCGCGGAAATTGTGTGGCTTCGAGCGCGAGCAAGGGCCGCGTGACCTGCTGACCCCTCGTGAACTGGAATGTTTGCGCAAGGTGGGGGCGGGCAAGTCCGACCGCGCCATCGGCGAAGACCTCGGCATCGCGCGCACGACCGTCAAATATTACCTCGACCGCGCGCGCCAGAAACTTGGCGCGCGAACCCGCGCGCAAGCATTCGCGCAGCTCGCATTGTGGGGCGAAACATGAGTGGGATTTCTCGATGTCCCCCTCCAGTTGGCGGGGATACGGCTGGGAACGCTGCCGCTAAACATGGCGCTGGACAGGAATCGTCAGGTTGGGGATGGGGCGTGACGGATCGTTGGAATGCCGTGCGGACGGCGGCAGTGGCATGTGCAGCCGTTATCGGCTCGCAGTTTGCGCATGATGTTGCAAGTAATCGCGTCCTCGCCGCTGATGTCGAAATCACGGCCAACACACCGAGCGTAGATCTCGATACGTTCTCCGGAACGACAGCGCATATCGCCAATGGCGTCACGGTCGGCAGCGGCGGAACGGCCATATCGGCAACCCTGCAGCCGTGGTCGCTGACAAATGACGGTACGGTGTCCGGATCCAACACGATCGGGCTCAAGCAGGGCGGGACCATCACCAACAATGCTGGGAAGACAATCTCGGGGACTTTGACCGCGATTACCTTCGGCTATTTCGATTCCGTTGCCCATCTGCCCTCCGGTGGCGCGGGAGCGCTGAACAATTACGGGACGATCACTGGTGGTGGAGGGGAGGGCGTGACCATGTGGATGGGGGGGACGGTCAACAATTACTTCGGCGGCACGATCAAGACGGAGACCGGCCTCAATGCGGTCTCGATCGGGCAAGGAACATCACGCACACTCTTCAATAGCGGTACGATCAGTGCCACACGCACGAGCGGTTACAGCACCGGCGTGCTGATTCAGGGCGGCCCTTCGGCTTTCACAAATACCGGCACCGGCGTCATCCACGGCGATTTTAACGGCGTTTATGCGAGTGCCAGCGCTGCGTTCACGTCCTTTAGCAATGCGGGCACGATAAGGTCGTCGCGCGGATCCGCTGCCGAAATCTGGGGCGGCGGTACGGTCGTCAACAGCGGCACTATCGAAAACCTGGGAAGCGGCTCGGCGGCGGATTCGAACGGTATTCTGATTCGAAATAACGCTGCGGCCGAGGTGACCAACAGCGGCACCATCACGGGCGGGGTCAATGCTATCAACTTCGCGCTTGCTGGCGGCAGCCCCGCCGGCGCGACGCATACCTTGCGCTTGCAGACGGGCTCCGCGCTCAACGGCAATGTCGTGGGCGGCAGCGGCGCCGACAATCTGATCCTGGAAGGGACCGGCACCGAAAACATCGCGAGGTTTCAAAATTTCGAAACGCTGGCAATGAGCGGCGTCGACTGGACGCTGAGCGGCTCGGGCACGTTCTCCACGAGCACGACCGCGCAAGCGGGCATGCTTCGAGTGAACGGGCAGCTCAATAGCCCTGTCGTCAACGTGCAAAGCGGCGGCGCGCTCACGGGCAACGGAAAGGTTGTCGGCAACGTCACGAATGCCAGTGGCGGCAACGTGCGGGTTGACAGCGGCACGCTGGCATTCGACGGCAATTACATCCATCAGATGGGCGCGTTCTTCACCGTTGGCGTCACCCCTTCGAGCAGTGGCGCGCTCCAGATTACGGGGGCCGGCCATACCGCCACCCTCGACGGCGGCACCGTGCGCGTCTTTGCGAGCCCCGGCAACTATGCTCCGAATACGCAATACACGATCCTGACTACGACCGGCGGCCGCACCGGCGCCTTCAGCGGAGCCAGCTCGAATTTCGCGTTTCTTGATCCGTCGCTCGCCTACGACGCTAACAACGTGTACCTCACGCTGGTGCGCAATAGCGTCGATTTCGCCGGCATCGGCAGCACGCCGAACCAGATCTCGGCGGGACGCGGGCTTGAACTCCTCGGCATGAACAATCCGATGGTCGGCGCAGCGCTTCTGCTGACGCCGGACCAGGCGCGCGCCGCGTTCGACAGCGTGTCGGGCGAAGTCTATCCCAGCCTGCATTCGCTAATGGTGGACGAGAGTGCGCTGTTGCGCGACGCCATTCTTGGCCGGCAGCGGCAGGACACCGTGCAAGAGCCAGCCGGACAACAATCGATCGCGCTGGCGGGTGAGGACGATGCCGCGGTGTCTTATGCAAAGAAAGCGCGCAACGCCAAGGCCGGCCCCCAATGGCCGGTCAAAGCCCAGCCTCCTGTCATCGCGCCGGTCTATTCCACATGGGTTCAGGGCTACGGCAACTGGACGCGGCTGAACGGCGACGGCAATGCCGCGACGCTTCGTTCGGCCACCGGCGGCGCCGTCGGCGGTGTCGATGTTACGCTCGATCACATCTGGCGATTTGGCGTTGCAACTGGCGGCGGGAGGACGGACGCGCGTGTCGATGCTCGCCTCTCATCCGGCACGATCGACACATTCCACATCGCAGCTTATGGCGGTGGCCAGATCGGCGACATCGTGCTCCGCACGGGGGCCGCCTACTCGCATCACGGCATTTCGACGACACGAATGGTCGCTTTCCTCGGCTTCGGCGACATCGCCAAGGCGAACTACAGCGCCGGCACGGCCCAGATCTTTGGCGAAGCTGCACATCGCCTGCAGACCGGCTGGATGACCACCGAGGCCTTCGCGGATCTCGCTTATGTCCGCATCCGCAGCGACGGCTTCAGAGAAACCGGGGGACCGGCGGCTCTGACCGTGGCCGCCAACGACACCTCGGCAACGTTCACGACCCTCGGTCTTCGTGCGCAGGCTCCGATCCCTGCACCAGGGCCCTGGCTGACCACGGCTCGCGGCGCGCTCGGATGGCAGCATGCCTATGATAGCGTGACGTCTGCCGCATCGATGTCGTTCGCCGCCAGCCCCACGCCATTCGCCATCACCAGCGTTCCCATAGCGAGAGATGCCTTGCTTGTGGAGGCGGGTCTCGACACGTTGATGCGGCAAGACATGAGCCTGGCCCTGCTCTACACTGGCCGGATCGCCACTGATGCCAGTTTGCACGCCGTCAAAGTCAACGTCGCCATCAAGTTCTGAGAAATTGTTGACGATGCCCGAGACGAACCACATCGCAAACAGCAAACAGGTCGCGATGCCGACCCAGCGATGGGTGATGTAAAGCCACCGCCGTCCTCGCCGGATTATGGCGCGACGCATGATCAAAACTTCACGTTGATGGACACTTCTGCCGTGCGCGGCATGCCGAGCAGCCATTGCCCGGAAGGCGCGGACGTGGCGTAGACGGTGTCGAAGAGATTGTAGATACGAAGCGCGACCGCTGTTTGCTCGTCAGGCTTCCAGCGTAGTCCGCTGTTGACCACGGTGTAGGCGGGCCGAAGCTGGGTATTGGCGTTGTCGGAAAAGGTTTGCCCCACGATCTGCACACCGCCATAGACGGACCAGTCCGGCGCGAAATCCCAGGTCACCCAGACGTTCGATACCTGCTGCGGCACGTTGAGAGGAACGTTGCCGGCGTAGCTGACGAGTTTGCCGCCTACCACCTGGCTGAAGTTGTCGTACCTGGCCTGCAGCACCGCGAGATTGGCATCGACACGCCAGCCATCGTCTAGCGCTAGTCCGATCGACGCTTCGATCCCGCGCGAGGATTGCTGGCCGACTTGCAACGCTAGGCCGGCGGGATTGTTGGGATCTGGGACCAGCAGGTTGTTCTTGACGATTTGGTAACCTGCCAGCGTCCATTCACCACGACCGCCCCAGAACGATTGCTTGATTCCGATCTCGCTTTGCTTGCCCGTGGCAAGCTGGAAGCTTTTCGGCGTGGCCGACAGCGAGATGAGATTGGTGACGGGATCGACGGCTGTCGCATACTGTCCGTAAAATGCGAGGTTCGAGACCGGGGTGTAGACCACTCCGGTTCGCCAGCTCGTACCCGACAGCGAGATATCGAAATTATTCGTTGGTGTCCTGTAATCGGTGCGGTCGACATCCGGTCGGTCGAACCTGATGCCGCTGACAACGGAGAGCTGATCGGTTAGCGACAGCCGGTCCTCGGCAAACAATGCGTATTGATTGACGATCGCATTGTAGCCGGGCGTGGTTCGCGTCGTCGTGACCGCAAACGACCCCATGTCGCCAGCATAGGGGCTAACCGAAGACGCGCCGCCATAGGGCGAATTGTTGGTGTGGGTAAAATCCACCCGGTTGACGTCGAAACCCGCAACGAACTCGTTGGCGAAGCCCAGCAGATGGCCACGAAACGTTGCGTCCATCCGGTTGCCGACCTGAGCCTGGTCGTGGAAGATCTCGATGTAGCTGGTTCGGTTGATCAACTGTGTCGTAGGATTCCAACTATAATTCTCGACATCACGCCAGTGCCGACGGCTGGTCAGGTAGTAGAGTGTGTTCTGGACCTTGACTCCGTCCGCCGCGTCCCACTCGGTCTTGAACTGGCTCCAGTTATCCTGATAGCGGATCGCGCTGTCGAGCACGTTGTAGTTCTTGAACCGCAACGCGTCGTCGATTGCGCCGTTGATCAGCGGTGTGCCGAAATAGCGCGAGGGGCTTCGATTGCCGTAGTCGTTCGAGAGTGTGAAAGCGAGGTTTTCGGCGGCCTGGACCCGCACTGCGGCGGAGAGGGCAACATTCGATGTCTCGTCGCGGTCAACCCAACCGTTCGACATGTTGCCGACGGCATTGACGCGATAGGATACGTTCGGATTGATCGGGCCGCCGCTATCCACCGCAATGCGTCGCGTCGTATTGGTATCGAGCGACATCTCGGCATCGTTGTAGGGCGTCGTGACCGGTTTTTTGGGGATCACATTGATGATCCCGCCAATCGCGCCTTCCCCGTACAGAACGGAGGCTGGCCCGCGCATGATCTCGATGCGATCCGCCGACCACGTATCGAATGGAAAGGTCACGGTTCCGGCACCAACATAGAGGCGAGTGCCGTCATAAAGCGTCATCACCGAATTGCTTCCGGTGAAGCCGCGTGTGCTGAACGAGAGGCCGCCATTACCGGGGGCCGGGCTTGCGGTAAAGCCCACTGCGTTCTGGGTGACCGCGTCCGTGACACTATGCTGGCCGCGTTCTGCGATGGTCTGCGAGGTGATCGTTTCGACGCTGGCGGGCGTTTGCAGTGGAGTGAGGTTGAGGCGGCTGCCACTCGCGTTCTGCTTGTTCAGGCTCAGCGTCGGCGATGGCGTGTCGGATGTTGCGATCGAGGGCGCGGCACTGCGTGCCGCTGCGCTCCGGCTCGACTGAGATCGCGCAGGTCGCGCTGCGGAAGTTGAACGCTGATGATTGAGACGCTTTGCCGCAGGCTTTTGCGGCTGGGTAACGCTCACCGGAGGTAAGACATGGGGCGGATCGGGCTGCTGGGCCTTCGCCGAACAAGACTCGAGCAGCAGAACCGGGAGGAAATATCTGAAAGCGAGCCGGGCAGCATCACGCTGCCTTGGGATAGTAACGATAGAGAGCACGAGCAGGCCTCGGTATGACGTCAGTGGCACGTCACAGCGAACGAGGTCTCGCTCGAACGTGCCTATGGCACGCTGGGCGAAAGCAATGTCTGTACTCCCCGACCGACATTTTCGCGTGTGACCACGGCTGACGGCAGGTCTCCTGGCTTGCGGGTCCTAACCTTTCGTCGCCTTCCCAGGACCGAGGCTCCCAGTGGCGTATGACGAAAGATTCGCCGCTTACAGTTGCGGGGGCAGCCGTGGCTTAGGGGAGAAGTCCCGCACCACGTTCCCTTTTGATCCCCGTCGAGGGGAACCGTCACTCGTGATCTACGGGGGTGTCTGAGCCGAAGTCAATCCTGTCATTGGGCCGGCATCAGGACACCGCGCGGATCCACGTCGCGGCGGAGGATGTGCAACTCTTCTGCTGTCGGCGCCTCGGTTTCGGGAATCGATGAAAGGTCGCCGAGGTCGAATCCGGTGGCGTCCCGCAGCTCCTGCCGGCTGACACCGCAGTGGATCGAGCGGACCTTCATGTGCCCGGCCTCGCGGTCGAAGTCGAAAAGACATTTGGGGGTGACGACCATGCAGGGGCCGCCCCAATCAAGGCTGAGCTTCCTGCGCCCGTCGAGCCCTCCCGGGTAGCCGACGCCGGAGACGTAATCGACCTTCTCGACGAAGTTGCGCCGGTCATGGTGTGGCATCATCACATATTCGCGGCGGAACAGCGTCATGTGCTCGGGCTGCAGGATGGGGCCGACGAGGCGAACCTTGGGCCGGTCGTGCGGGCCGACGCAAACACTGTTGATGTTGCCGACGCGGTCCACCTGCACTGCACTGCTGAATCCGAAGCTTACATCGCCGCGTTTGAGCACGAACTGGCCCGGATAGTCGACCATCTGGGACTCGCACGGCAGGTCGCGCAGCATCGCGCTGTGCTCCGAGTCGGGCAGCCGGTCGATCTCGCTGAAGTCCGGGTTATGGTAGCAGCCGGCGAGCAGGATGGTCAGGTTCGGCGCATGCATGCGCTTGGCGAGCTCCATGGCCGCAAGCGGGATGCCGGTCCCGAACAGGGCCGCCGCGGCGCCCGTGAGGAGACCCGTGAAGCCGACCTCGCGATCGGCAAAGCTATGCGCCAGTGCGACGGCGAGCGTTTCGTTGAGGGTGGCGGGCGCGGTCATGCAAGGCTTCCGAGATCGGTGAGACGGGAAAGTTGGGCGGCGCCGAGCTTGTCCAGATAAGCGAAATGGTCTGCCGGCTGGCGGACCCAATCATCAAGGTAGGCGGCGAAGGTGCCGTTGCTTGCAGAGGCCGCCACATAGGCATCGAGGTGGGTATCGTCAGCCAGATATCGCCCCAGCGTAGGCGTCGGATGCGCGCCCCATGGGACCTCCACCACGGCGCTGATCCGATAGGAGGGCAGCTCGACGAAACGGGCGTGCCGCTTGATGAAGGATTTTGCTACGATCTTTTCCGCCGTCACGATGACATGCTCGCAAGAGCGGGCCATGAGCACGTCGCCGCTTTGCGGCAGCAGCCGCCGCGCCGGCGTTACGATGTTGCCCTGCTCGTCAGCCGCGATGGCGTGGATCACCACCACATCGGGATTTGCAGCCGGGAAAGCGTGCAGCCTGCGGCCGGTGATGGGGCAAGGGAATTCCTTGATCTCGTCGTTGTAGGTGACGACATCATTGCCGCCCAGAAACTTGGCCGGCCAGAAGTCGAAGCCATCCTGGTTGGCGCGGAAGCGGTCCCAGCAGGCCATCTCGGGATAGTCCACGACTTTGAGGCGTCCGCCTTCCACCGCGCGGCGATAGTTGCGTGCCAGGCCGTGCTTCTCCAGCCCCACATAAGACGTTTCCACCTTCTTCAAGCAGCCGGCGCCTGCCAGCATGTCGACATCGAAGGAGTGGGCGGATCCGATGATCGTCAGGTCACGCCGGCCCTGGCGGATCAACTCGCGCACGAAGGCCATCGGTTTCTGATAGACGGCGAAGCCGCCGAGAGCGAGCCGGCAACCGTCGGGAACGCGTCCGGCGGCTTCCGCCAAGGTAATCAACTTCGAGGCAAGTGGAGCTTTGCTCATGCGAATCCGTCCGCACGTGTGCGCTGCCGGCGGAGCATGCTCCACCAGACGGCGAGGATGATGACGAGGCCCTGGGCGATCAGGAACACGATGGGGTCGATGCCGGCGAGAACCATGCCGTTGCGCAGCACGGCGACGAACATGACGCCGAGCACAGTGCCGATAAGGCGACCATACCCGCCATTCAGGCTTGTTCCGCCGACGATGACCGCGGCGATCACGTCGAGTTCGATGTGCTCGCCGACGGTGGCGCTGCCCGAGTTCAGCCGCGAGACCAGCATGATGCCGCCGATCGCCGCGAGCACCTGGACAATGATGAACACGGCAATGCGGATGCCTCGCACGGGCACGCCGTAGCGCGAGGCTGTGATCGGGTTGCCGCCGACGGCATAGAGGTGGCGCCCGAAGCGCAGTTGCGACAGCAAGAGCCAACCAACTCCGATCGTGCCGGCCATGAGAACAACCGGTGTGGGCAGGCCGAGAACGGAGCCGTACCATAGACCGTCGAGCGCCTTCGGCATCGGCCCGATGGTGAGGCCGTCGCTCACGTAGAACGCGACGCCGCGCAGCGCCGACAGCAGCCCCAGCGTTGTGATGAACGACGGGATCGCCCAGATCACGCGCAGCGCCCCGATGAAGGCGCCGATGAGGACTGCAATGCCGACTGCGAGTGCGCTTGCGGTCACGAGCGACCAGCCGAGTTTCACGACCAGGAGCGACATCACGGTTCCGGCAAGGCCGACGGTTGCTCCCACCGACAGGTCGATCTCGCCTGCGATGATCACCATCGTCATCCCGACCGCGATCATCGCGACGACCGAAGTCTGGGTGAGGAGCGTCGCGAAGTTGGCTACGGTCAGGAAATTCGAAGCCGTCGCCGAGAAGTAGATGATGAGTGCCGCCAGCGCGATGCCGACGCCGATCTCGGCGCGCCAGGAGGCCAGGGCCGCCTTTAATCGCGCAGGATTGATGCCTTCGCGAGGTTGGGCGAGCGTGCTGTTCATGGACATGAGTTCTCGCAGGAAGATTCGAGGGGCTCCAAGGAACTTCGCGCCTTAGTTGGACAACGAGCGCACGAGGTCCAGATATTCTTTCACCGGCTGCTGATCGCTCTTGGTGTAGAGCTTCACCGGCACGTTGACGTAGCGGGGCTGATTTTCGCCGCGCTTGGCCTTCACCGCGGTTTCAACCGTCAGATAGCCGATGCGGTAAGGCTGTTGGTCGGCGATCGCTTCCACCGCGCTGGACGGGTCGAGCAGCATCTGGGCAAGATCCTGGCTCATGTCGATACCGTACAGCTTGGTCTGCGTGTTGGCCCGTCGCGCTGCGGCTGCCGCTCCGGCGAGCGTGCCGGCGTTGGAGGCCCAGATGGCCGTGGTGTCAGGCTTGCGGCGCAGGATGTTCTCCAGGCCGTTCGCGCCCTCCTCGGGCGTGGCGCCGCTGACCTCGGCGACGGTCTCGTACTTCAAGCCTTCGAGAGCGGACAGGAAGCCCTGACGGCGGGGCTGCATGTTGGCGTTGATCGGCGGCAGCGTGATGATGCCGATCGAGGGCTGGCCGCCCTTGCTCTCCAGGTACTTGCGCAGCTCCTTGCCGACCGCGGCGGCCAGTTCGTGGCTGTCGACGCCGATCGAGTGGCTGGCGATCGAAGCATCCTCGAGTCTGGTATCGTACTCGACGACCATGATGTTGCGGTCCTTGGCCCGGCGGGCGGACGCGACCGAACCCTGCTTGTCGAGCGGCGGCATGATCAGCACGTCGACTCCACGGGTGACGAAGTCCTCGATCACCTGGCCCTCGGTCGGCAGCTTGCGCTGGTTGAGGCCGAACGTGATCGTCGCGCCGTATTTCGCGGCCGCGTCGCGCATGCCGCGCTCGATCTGCTGCCAGTATTGCGAGTCACGCGCGTAGATGATCGCGCCGATGGTGATCTTGTCCTGTGCCTGTGCAGGCATCGCCGCGGCGGCCGCGGCCAGCGCGAGCATGGGTGCCTTGAGCCAGCGTATAGCGAACATGTAGTCCCTCCCGATAAGGGCCGGCCCTTGGCGGGGGCATCGGCCCAGAACGTTTCCGCCGTAGGGCTGCTACTCCGAAAACGATTTCCGAAAAACGTTTCTGTACACTACAGATCAGGCCCTCTCGCAAAGGTCAACCGCTAAGACCGCTGTTCCGGGCAGGTCGGCCAGCGTAGCATGGCGCCACGGGGCCGAATGTTTCGTCGGCATCCGAGGTCCAGCGCGGGCGCCGTGAGCCCCTCATCCGATCACGCGCTTTCCGATCAACTCATCGCAGCGTTCTCGGGGCCAGCCGAGCCACTCGGCAGCCACCTCGCTTGTGTGCTCGCCGACGAGAGGGGAAGGTCGGCGCACGGCGCCCGGTGTCTCGCGCAACGTGACCGTGATCCCGTGTGTCGGATATGCGCCGGCGCGTGGATGATCGACCGTCAGGATCTGGTTGCGGGCCTTGAGCTGGGGGTTCTCGACCACGTCTGCCATTGTGGAGACCTTCGCACAGGGCACACCGGCGCGGTCCATGGCCTCGACCACGGCGTCGGCGGTGTGTCTGCTGACCCAGGCCTGGACTTCGGCCTCGATCGCGGATGCGTTCGCTACGCGCGCCTTCACGGTAGCGAAGCGCGGATCCTGCAGCAGGTCCTCGCGTCCCATCGCGGTGACCAGGCGCTGGAACAGCGGATCGGTGCCGGAGGCGATATGCACCCAGGCGCCGTCCGATCCCTTGAAGGTGTTGACTGGTGATGTGTAGCGGTCCCGGTTGCCCTGGCGGCTCATGCTGCGGCCGAGGACAGCCTGCTCCGGGATCGCCGTCATCAGCAGGCTGGCTGCGCTCTCGAGCAACGTGGCCTCGACGAGCTGGCCCTTGCCGGTCTGCTCGCGGGCGGCAAGAGCGGTGAGCGCTCCGATGGTCGCGTAGAGCGCGGTCGTGTAATCCACCACGAAGGTGCCGGCCATGGTTGGCGGCCCGTTCGGGTCGCCGGTGAGCTCCATCAATCCGCTCGTCGCCTGCGCGATCACGTCGAAGCAGGGTCGTTGCGAGAGAGGCCCGGTCTGCCCGAAACCCGAGATGCGCACCATGATGAGCCGCGGGTTGAGCGCGTGCAGCGCCTCCCAGCCGCAGCCCATCTGCTCCATCGTTCCCGGACGGAAGTTTTCGATCAGGATGTCGGCCTTGCCAGCGAGCTCGCGCAGCACCTGCTGGGCCTCAGGCTTGCGGAAATCGAGCGCGAAGCTGCGCTTGTTGCGGTTGTACGTCATGAAATAGACGCTCTCGCCGCCGAGCTTCGGCTCGTTCTCGCGGGTGTCGTCGCCCGAGTCGAGGCGCTCCACCTTGACGACGTCTGCACCGTGATCCGCAAGCTGCATCGCGCAGAACGGGCCGGCGATGAAGCGCGACACATCGAGGACCTTCAATCCCTGTAGCGCACTGAACATGTCAAAGATCTCCTGCTTCCTGAACCGGAAGTCTGTCGAGGTGTTGGCGGTAGGCGAGATACTGCTTCTTGAGATGAGCGTAGGCGGCGATCGCATCGGGCGCCGGTTCGATCTTCTCGCGGATTCGAACCATCGCGGCGCTGGCCGCCCGGAGGTCCGCATGGAGTCCGACGCCGACGGCTGCCAGCATGGCGGCACCGAGCGCGGAAGCCTCGGCGACCTCCGGTACGATGAGCGGCTTGCCGAGCAGGGCGGCACGAATTTCGAGCCACAGCGAAGACTCGGCCCCACCGCCGACGGCGCGGATCTCGCGCACCGGCATGCCCGCGGCCGCCAGCGCATCGAAGACCTCTGCGACCTCAACCGCTACGCCTTCGAGCGCGGCGCGGAACAGGTGTCCACGTCCGTGCTCGAAACTCAGTCGCGTCAGGCCGCCGCGTTCGGTGACGTCCCATCGCGGGGTCCGCGAACCCGCCAGCATGGGTGAAAAGATCAGGCCGTCGCTGCCGGCTGCGATCGCGGCGGCTTCGGCCGTCAGCGTCGGCAAGTCGGCGCCGAGCACGCCGGCAAGCCATGCGACCGCGCCGCCGGTGGCCGCCATGGGACCGCCGACGCACCAGGCTTCTCCAACGGGAAAGCGATTGAGGACGAGGCGGCGATCCGGATCGAAGCACGGCTGGTCGGCGCAAGCGAAGATGACGTCCGTGGTGCCCATGACGTTGACGGCGATGCCGGGCTCGACCATGCCGCCTCCCATTCCGCCCACGGTGCCGTCAGGGCCGCCGACCACCACCGATGTTCCATCCAGCAGCCCGAGAGCACTCGCCGCGTCCCAGGTCAGCCGGCCGGCGACCGCAGTGCCGTCGCGTATCTCGGGAAAAAGGTCGCGCGGCAGCTCCAGCGCTGCGATCAAGTCCTGGCTCCAGGCCCCCCGCCCGACATCGAACAACAGCGAATAGGAAGCGCCCGCAGGGTCGCAGACGGCTTCGCCGCAAAGGCGCATGAGCAGCCAGTCCTTCATGGTCAGCATCAGGCGCGCCTTGGCGAAGACGTTGGCCCGGTGATCGCGGAACCACAGCAGCAGCGGCCCGGTCAGCTCGGGGGCGATCCGGCGACCGGAGATGCCATAGACCGTTGCGGCGCCAAGCCGGTTCTCGATGAGGGCAGCTTCACGCGTCGCGCGCCGGTCCTGCCATGTGCAGATGTGCGCAAGCGGCAGCCCATGCGCGTCCGTGAGCACCATGCCAATCGCGGCAGTGACGCCGATCGCGGCGATGCCCGCCCCATCAACCCGGAGGTCGCGGACCGTTTCGACGACCGCTGCCCATAGCGACGTTGGATCGGCCTCGGCGAACGACGCCTGAAGCGCAACGCTGAAGGGGCGGCTGGCATGGGCAAGCCGCACGCCGGTCGCGTCGAAGAGTGTGGCCCGCGTGCTGCTGGTGCCGGCGTCGATGGCGAGGATCAGGTCACCCCGCATTATGAACCGATCCTGTGAAGGTGATGGCGGCGGGAGAGGCAGGCAAAATTCATGGATCCCGTACGTCGGTTTGGCGTACTGGCATAAAGACACAAAAAACGATTTCCGAAAACGTTTTTTTCTGCTACGCGTCGCTGCCATGGCCAAGGCGGCCGCAGACCTCAAAGACAGTCAGGAGTGCAGCAGATGACGACTTCACAGCCCGCGCGAGCGAAGATCGGAGCCGCACGCGCGGTCATCCAATGCCTCAAGCTCGAAGGGGTGGAGTTCATCTTCGGCGTGCCTGGCGGCCAAACGCTCTCGATCATGGACGCGCTCTACGACGAGCCCGGCATCCGTTTCATCACGACGCGCGACGAGCGTGCTGCCGCACACATGGCCGACGCCTACGGTCGCCTGACCGGTAAGCCCGGCGTCTGCCTCGCGACCACCGGCCCCGGGGCCACCAACCTGATTACTGCCGTGGGCGGTGCGCACCGCGATTCAAGCCCGGTTGTGGTGATTACCTGCAACAACCGACGCCGGCATATCGGCCAGGATGATAACCAGGATGCCGATCACGTCACGCTCTTTCGGCAGTTCACCAAGCTGAGCCGCTTCGTACCGGACAGCGAGGGCATTCCGCAGGCTGTGCGCGAGGCCTTCCGTGTGGCGACGACGGGCAATCCCGGCCCCGTTCTCCTCGATTTCGCCCGGGATGCGGTTGAGGGCGGCGAGATCGCGTTCGAGCCGATCGATCCGCAGAATTATCGCTTCAACGAGCGCCCGGTCGCTCCTGAAGCCTCCATCGCGGTAGCCGCCCAGGCGCTGGCCGCCGCCAGGAAACCGGTACTGTGGCTTGGTCGCGGCGCGATCATCGCGCGGGCCGGCGAGGCCGCGCTGAAGCTGGCCGAGGTGCTCGGTGCGCCGATCGTGACGAGCTTCAATGGCATCTCCGCCGTGCCCGGCGACCACGATCTGTGCTTTGGCCCGCGCAGCCGCTTCGGCACCAAGGTTTCCAAGCATCTGCTGCAGGACTCAGATTGCATCCTTGTCGTCGGCAACAGCATGAATGCAGCGTCGACCTCGCGCTGGACGCTGCCGCTCACCCGGAACATCGTGCAGGTGGACCTCGATCCGGCGATCGTCGGTCGCAATTACCCGGTCGCGGTGGGCGTGATCGGCGACGCCGCCGATGCCTTGCGGCGGCTCGCGGCGGCGCTGCAGGGCAAGCTATCGGCCAATGCCGCCGCGCGGGCGGACTGGCTCACTCAGGCCAGGCGGCAGCGGGAGGATTGGCGCAAGGAAGTTTTCGCTCCGGCCTACGCGACGTCACGACCGATCAAGCCGCAATGGGTCATGCAGACGCTTGGCGCGGCGATCGACGCGAACACGGTGATCGTTGCCGATGCAGGCAACCCCGGCGTCTGGACGCATATGCTGCCGATCAAGACGCCCGGCGCCTACATGAAGCCGGTCGGCTACGGAAACATGGCCTTCGGTCTGCCGGCTGCGATCGCCGCCAAGCTTGCGGGGCCGGGCAAGGACGTCATCGCCGTCGTGGGCGATGGCTCGCTCGGCATGAGTATGGGCGACATGGAGACCGCCGTGCGTGAGAAGGCGCCGTTCACGCTGATCGTGATGAACGACATGGCGTACGGCAACATCAAGCAGGAAGAGCTGCACTTCCACGGTCAGCGCTACATCGGCGTGGATTTCGGCGACGTGGACTATGCGGGCATCGCCAAGTGCATGGGCGGCGACGGTGAGAAGGTTGCCAATCCCGGCGATCTGGCCGCCGCGATTGCACGAGGCAAGGCCTCCGGCCGCTTCTACCTGATCGACGTCCGCATCGACGGGAGCGAGAACGTCTGGAAGGATCCGATCTGAGGCCTGCAGCCGGGTGCGGCGGCTTCGCGGATCAGACCCTCAACACTCGGTCGGTCGTGATGCCGAGCAGCCGTCGCGAACCGACCGCATCGAGGGCAGCCCAGTGATCGCCCGGCTTGAAGACATGCTTGTCCAGCCAGGCCCGTAGGGCCTGGTGCGACCGCGTCGCGTCGGCGATCTTGCCAAGCGCTGCGTGGTCCGCTTCGTAGCGGGTGTCGCAGGCGGCGGGATAGGCGCCGTAAGGCGCCTCGACGATGCAGGCGACGGCCTCACCGGACAGGAACGGATCGGTGGGGCGCCGGGCGATCGCCTGAGCGCTGACGACCTGCTCGACGGACACGATCGCTTTTGCGCCTGCCTTCGCGAGCAGCAAGTCCGGGAATTCGGGCTCCCATTGATCCATCGCGAAGCGAGCATTCCCGTCCGCATCGGCCCACTGCGCATGCAGGAGCACGACATCCGGCCGCAATATGCGGAAATGGGAGTCCCACGTGCCCGATGTGGAGGGCAAGCCGAGCGCGATGGCGCGGATGCGATCCCGCGTCTCCATGTCATCGGCCGCGATACGCGCGCCGCAACCCGCGGCAATGAGGAGTTCGAGCGCCAGGCCTTTGTCCCAGGACACGAGACGAAGGTCCTTGCGGCCCTGCCGGATGATCTCGCACGCCAGCGCCATTGGTGGCCTGCGCCCTGCGTGACCGCCAAGGGCGACACAGTCGGCGTCACGAATGAGGCCGATTGCATCGGCGAGCGAAACGACTTTGTGTCCGGCGGACATTGGCGGGAATCCTCGGGTGTGCTCAGCGCTCGTCGCGGCCGACATAGACCCCGTCGGGGTCGATGACGTCGCGCAGCAGACGCAGCAGATGAAGATCGGGCTCCGGCTCGATTTCGAGCGTCGGTGCCGCATCGATGGGAAAGGCGATGTGCTCCTGCACCTCGGCAAGCGTTACGCCGGGATATAGGTGCTCCACGCGCATGCGCCTCGAGGCCGGATCGAAACCAAGGATCGCGCGATCGCTGATCACCCTGACCGGGCCGGCCCCCGGCAAGCCCGCCGCTTCGCGTGCGCCAGGACCGGTGAGGAAACCCGGTGTCGTCAGGTACTGCACCTTCTCGACGAAGCGCTTGCGGTCGAGGCGCGCGATCACCACGAAACGCTTCGCCATGCTGGCAATGTCGTTAGCGCCGCCGCTACCCGGCAGCCGGACCCGCGGCCGGTCGTAGGGCCCGATCACCGTGGAGTTGAGGTTGCCGTAGGGATCGATCTCGGCCGTGCCGAGGAAACCGATGTCGACCTTCGCCTGCTGCAGCAGGCTGAGGGCGTAGAACGTACCGGCGACCTTGGTGGAGCCGTGCACAAGCCGGTAGTCGCCCACGCCGGTGGCGAGATCGACAGGCTGGGGATCGATGATGCCGGACTCGAACACGAGGTTGACGCGCGGCGCGTGCGTCGCCTTGGCGAGATAGGCGGCTACCATGGGCAGGCCGGTCCCGATGAAGGCGGTGTCGCCGTCGCGAATCTCGCGCGAGGCGGCGACGGCCATGTATTCGTCGCGGCTGACATCAGTCATGACGGACCTCACGCAGGTAACCCAGCGCAGGGTCGACGCGCAGGCGGAGCAGCCGGGACATCGTCAGCGCGTCCAGATAGGCGAAATGGTCGGGCAGGCCATGCACCCAGCGGTCGAGCCAGGCGGCTGTATCAGTTTCCGAGCGCGACGCTGCGTAGTAGTCGGCAAGGTGAGGGGCGTCATGGTCGTAGTAGCCGTAGACTCCCGTCGGATGCGCGCCGTAGGGCACATGGACCACCATGTCGACCATCAGCGCCGGCAGCAGCGTGAGTTCCGGTTGACGGCGGATGACGTCGGTGTCCACGATCTCCTCGACGGTGACGATCACCTGTGCCGCAGCGCGCGCCTGCTCCTCGATCACTGACGTTGTCCCGAATAGCTGCACATTGCCGAGCCGGTCCGCGCGGGCGGCGTGAATGACGGCCACGTCGGGTTTGAGCGGAGAGACTGCGGTGACAACGCCGTTGCCGAAGGGCGAATCCAGGCGCTTCGCCTTGTGCGCCGCCGGCTCGAAACCAGAGACCGCGAGGATATCCGTCCCCGCCATCGCCCTCATGGGCATGAATGGCAGACCGAGCCCCGCCGCCATCAAGCGCGATACCATGCCGAAATGGCTGTGATCTTCGACCGCGATGGTGCCGGCCTCCACCGCCTTGGAGAAGCGCTGGCAGCGGCCGTAACCCTCGAACATGAAGTTCGAGAAATAGACCTTTTCGAGCATGCCCGCGGCGGC
Organism: Bradyrhizobium sp. Arg237L; assembly: GCF_029990105.1. NCBI lineage: Bacteria > Pseudomonadati > Pseudomonadota > Alphaproteobacteria > Hyphomicrobiales > Nitrobacteraceae > Bradyrhizobium > Bradyrhizobium sp. Arg237L. The sequence goes on from NZ_JAQMIL010000039.1 coordinate 23,332, forward strand.
CAGGAACTCGGCGACCCAGCATTCAGCGACGCTCATCAGCGTGAGCCGCGAGCGCCCTTGCCGGACGAGCTCACGCGTGAAGGCAAGCGGCTGATGGGAATGTGCGAAGCCGCCGGCGGTCAGCGATGCGCCGTTGGCGACGGATTGCGCGGCCTCGGCCAGCGAGACGAGTTTCGACGGCGTTTGCGCCATTGTTGGGCCTTGTCCGTGAAGCGCTCAGGCCGCCTCTATCCATGTCTGGCGGGCGCCGGTGATCAGCGACACGATGTCATCGCCGTTGACCGAGGCGGTCGGTACATCGCCGACCTTGGTCCCGTGCCGTAGAACCACCACGCGATGGCTCATCTCCATCACCAGCGGCATGTTGTGGCTGATCAGCACGATCGAGATGCCCTGTTCCTGCAGCTTCCGCACGGCGTCCATGGCGCGCTTGGTCTCCTGCACGCCGAGAGCGGCAGTCGGCTCGTCGAGCAGCACGAGCGAGGATTTCCACAGTTTGGTGCGGGCAACCGCAACGGCCTGGCGCTGGCCCCCGCTGAGGCCGGAAACGTTGGCGTCAGCTCGCGGCACGTTGACAGAAAGGCCCTTGAGGGCATCGTCGGCGGCCGCGCGCATGCTGCGCTTGTCCAGGAAACGCAGCGGGGCGATCCCCCAGGTTCTTTCCCGGCCCAGGAATATGTTGTCGGCGACGCTCAAATTGTCGCAGAGGCCGAGGTCCTGGTACACGGTTTCGATTCCCAGATTCCTCGCCACCTCGGTGGAGGAGATCGCGATGGGGCGGCCGTCGGACAGGATCTCTCCTCCGGTCGGCTGAATGGCGCCGGACAGGATCTTGACGAAAGTGCTCTTGCCCGCGCCATTGTCGCCGACGAGCGCGACGGTCTCGCCTTTGCGGATGCGGAAGTCGACTCCCCGCAGGGCATGCACCGGGCCGTAGGATTTCCTGACGCCACGCGCTTCAAGAAGGGCCGCGCCGCTGGTGCCGTGTGTCATTCGCATCCTCCATCTGGACCTGAACGTGTCGACTTGAAAAAGCCACGAAACGATTTCCGAAAACGTTTCTTGGTTTTGCAAAGTACACGTGCTATGACGCTGGGGTCAACTGCGGACTTAATCTGCTTGCGATGCGCGTTCTCTCAGGGTCTGAATCTGGACGAAGCCCGGCCGGCCGCTATTGGTGCCGAACGGTGCATGGGTGTCGGAGAGCCTGAGACATGAAAGACAAGAAGCGCGTAACGATCAAGGATGTCGCCAACGAGTGCGGTATCGCCCTCTCGACCGTCTCCAACGCGCTGGTTGGCAAGCAGCATGTAAGCGAGGAGACCCGGCGGCTGGTGAAGGAGACCGCCGAGCGTCTCGGCTACCGTGCGTCCGCCGTGGCCCGGGCGTTGCGGATGCAGCGCAGCTTCACCATCGGCGTCTTGATTGCCGACGTCGCCAACCCGGCCTTTCCGGATTTCGTCCGTGGCGTGGAGGACGTGGCGATCCGCGAAAAGTGCAGCCTGCTTCTCTGCAACACGGATGGCGATGAGGAGAAGCAGATCTGGCATATGCGTGCGCTGCTCGACAGCCAGGTCGACGGCATGGTGCTGATCTCCCAATACACGGATACGCCGCGCGTTCGCGAGTTGCTCGACTCGGGGACGCCTTTTGTGCTGGTGCAACGACGCAGTCCGCGCCACGAGGATGACTATGTCGGTTCCGACAATGTCGGTGGAATCACCCAGGCCGTAGATCATCTCGCCAGTCTCGGCCATACCCGCATCGGCTTCGTGCGTGGTCCGATGGACTCCTCGACCGCCGCCGAACGGCTCGAGGCCTACAAGGCCGCGATCCGCCGCCTGAAGCTCGACCGGGACGCCGAACTCATCTTCAACGGCGACTACAACCTGCCGACCGGCTATGACGCCGGCCTGCGCTTGTTGTCTCTGCCCAATCGCCCCACCGCGATCATGGCCAGCAACGATCTGAACGCCATGGGCGTGATCGAGGCGGCCATGGAGCTCGGCATCAAGGTGCCGGCCGACCTTTCGGTTGTCGGTCTCGACGACATCCGGCTCGCTTCCTTCCGTCGCATCGACCTGACCACCATCCACCTGCAGAAGCGCATCATGGGCGCGGCTGCGGCCGAGATGCTGATGAAGCGGATCCGCAACCAGCGTCCGTCGCCGGCACGCGAGCAGATTTTCCCGACGGGACTCGTTGTCCGCGGGTCCACCGCGCGCGCCCCCCATGCGGCGGGCAAAAAGCGCAAGAAAGAAGCCGTATAATTCCAGTCAAGGAGAGGAAATGGCCGGTTCGCTTGAGGGGATCAAGGTCCTCGATTTGTCGCGCTTCATTGCGGGACCCGTTTGCGGAATGCTGCTGGGCGACATGGGCGCCGACGTCGTCAAGGTCGAGCGGGCCGGAAAGGGTGAGGATGCCCGGGCGATCGCGCCAAAGATCGCAGGCGAGAGCCTCTACGTCATGATGTTCAATCGCAACAAGCGCAGCCTTGCGCTCGACTATCGTAGCGCCGAGGGCCAGCAGCTCCTGCGCGACCTCGCCGCCAAGGCGGACATCCTGATCGAGAATTTCCGGCCGGGCACCCTCGAGAAGATGGGATGCAGCTACGAGGAGCTTTCCGCCATCAATCCGCGTCTGATCATGGTGCGCATCTCGGGCTTCGGGCAGACCGGACCGCACGCGCAGCGCCCCTGCTTCGACGTCATCGCGCAGGCCATGAGCGGCCTGATGGAGATCACGGGCGAGGCCGGCGGCAAGCCGGTCCCTTCGGGCGCCTTCGTCGTCGATCAGGTGACCGGCCTCTACGCAACCGTCGGTGCGCTCGGAGCCTTGCAGGCGCGCGAGCGGACTGGACGGGGGCAGGTGGTTGACGCAGCGTTATTGGACAGCGCGGTGACGCTGCTGCTGACCGCCATTCCCGAATACGCGCTGTTCGGAACGGAGGCCACGCGCAAGGGCGCGCGCGACCGCTATTCGGCGCCGGCCAACAACTATCGTTGTAAGGACGAGCGCTGGATTCACTTCAATGCCGGCAATGACGCGCTGTTTCCCCGCTTGTGCAAGGCCGCCGGTCTCGAGCACCTGCTCTCGGATGATCGGTTTGCCACGCACGCCGGACGCATGGCCAACGCTGATGCGATCGAAACCATCATCGCCGGCTGGATCGCCCAGCACCACTCCGACGACGTGGTCGAGACGCTGGCGCGTGCCGAGGTGCCCTGCGGGAAGGTCGCCACCATTGCCGAAGTGGTCACAAACCCGCAGCTCAAGCATCGCGAGCAGATCGTCGATATTGCGTATCCCGACGGCAATGTGCCGATGCACGGGGTCACCGTGAAGCTCTCGGAGACCGCCAACAGCATCCGCCGGCGCGCGCCGTCGATCGGAGAACACACCAGCGAGGTGGTCGCGGACTGGCTCGGCTGAAGCGGACGCTTAGACCCGCATCAGCACGCCGCGCGGGTCGATCACCTCGCGCAGCAGGCGCAACTCTTCTAGCGAGGGTTGCTCAGTGACCGCGATGTTTTCGGGGATGGTCGGCGCGAAGCCCATGCGCGAGCGCACGTCGTCGGGCGTCACGCCCGGATGCAGCGAACGCAGGCGCATGGCGCCGTCGGACCCGAAGTCGAAGACGGCCTTGTCGGTGACCACGAGCGCCGGGCCGGGCCCTGGCAGGCCAAATTCCCGACGCGGAGTGCCGCGGACCCGATGGCCGACACTGGTCACGAAATCGACCTGCTCCACGAAAGTACGCTTGTCGAGGTCCACCACGATGATGGGGCGGCGTACAAAGGCCAGATGCTCGGGCTGGGCGAGGCAGCCGACCAGCCGTACGTCCGGCTTTGCATAATCGCCGATCGCGGTGATGTTGAGATTGCCGTGGCGATCGACCTGCGCCGCGGACTCGAAAGAGACGTCGAAGCGACCGCGGCCAAGCATGTCGCACTTGAAACCCGTGTCGGCCGGGCAGGCAGCGGCATGCCAGCGCGTCAGGCTGTCCTGGCGGAGATTGTCGGGCATGTTGGAAAGGTCCGGATCCAGGAGGTTGCCCCAGTAGACCGTGGCGCCGGGCGCGTGGCGCAGTTGCGCGAGGCGACACGCGGCGAGCGGGATGCCGACAGCGAGCGTGAAGGCGCGTCCGTTGGTGCCGACGCCGACAAAGATCAGGTCGTCATCCCGGATTTCGCGCGCAATGATACAGGCTGCGAGTTCGTTGACGGTGAAGCCGGTGACGGCGCCGGAGGCGGTAAGCGTGTTCATGCGTCAGCCCTGCTGAACGGAGAGGGACGGGAGGCGGGCGGAAGCGCCGCTGGCGTGAAGGTACTCGTCGTGAGCCCGCGGCGTGCGGACGAAGCGGTCGAGATAGGTCGCCATGCCCTCGGGAGTCTTGGCGTGCTCGAGGTAAAGCCGCAGGTGCTCTTCGTCTTCGTCGTAGATGGAGTCGCAGGCGGCCGGATGCGCGCCTTGCGGGACTTCGACGATGGCCTCGACCCACTGGCCGGGAATATAGGTGAGCGTCGGCTGCGCCTTGACCTGCTCGTGCGGAATGATTTTCTCGACGGTGACGATGAGCCGCTTGGCACCGCTCGCCATGAGCTGGTCGATGTCGTCGCTGTCGCGCACCACGGGCCACTGCACGTTGCCATAGCGGTCGCCGGCGTAACCGTGAATGATGGTGAAATCGGCGTCGGCTGCGGCGACCGCATGAAGCTTGTCCCCGCTGAAGGGGCAGGTCATGGGCCGGATTTGCTCGGGATTGCGCGCCGCCATGTCGGAGCCGAGCAGCGAGCGAACGGGCATGAAGGCAAGCCCGGCTGCGGCTGCGCGGAAGCGCGCCACGATCGCGCATTCGGAGAAGTCGCGCGCCGTGATGGCGCCGCTCTGGACGCCGCGCCTGAAATTGGGCGCGAGGCCGTGGCTGAACATCCCCGCATAGATGCCTTCCCAGCGCCGGATCGCGCCGGCCGCCGCCAGCATGTCGGTCGCGGTGGTGGTCGCCCACGTGATCAAGGTGAGGTCCTTGACCCCGCGGCGGATCAACTCGCGGACGGCTGCATTGGGCTGGCGCCGCAGCAGACTCCCGCCGATCGCGAGCGTCACGCCGGACGGGATCGGGGCCAGCGCGGCCTCGAGTGAAACGAGCTTGTTCTTCATGGCGGCTCCCGGCACCGTGAGGCGGACCCCACGAAATTTCAGAACGTATTGGCTGCCAGATTGCATTTTCAGCTTGCGCGGCCGATACAAAAACGTTTTTATATCGATCATACGCCGCGCGACAAGTCTTAAAGCTGTGGAGACGCGGGTGAGATGGAGGAAATACTTGGCGTCGGTCCCGGCTTTTCTTGATGTTCGCGGTATCTCGAAGTCGTTTCCCGGTGTGGTGGCGCTTGATCAGGTGTCATTGCTGGTCGATCGCGGCGAAATACACGCACTTATTGGAGAAAACGGCGCCGGAAAATCCACCCTGATGAAGGTCCTGGACGGAATCTACACGCCGAATGACGGCGAAATCTTTCTAGAAGGTCGTCCGGTTCGGATTCCAGATCCCTTCGTGGCACTCGAGCTTGGGATCAGCATGGTGCACCAGGAGCCCAAACTCTGCGGTCCTTTGTCTATTTCGGAAAACGTTTTTATGGGGCGCCTGCCCCTGGCGGCCTGGGGACGGGTGGATTGGGCCGAGGCCGATCGCAGGACCGCCGAATTGCTGGAGCGTGTCGGCCTCGATCTCGATCCGCGTACTCCGGTCGAGGCATTGTCGATCGCGCAGCGGCAGCTCATCCAGCTCGCCAAGGCGCTCGCATTCAAGGCGCGCCTGATCATTCTCGATGAGCCGACTGCGAGTCTGACTCCGGTGGAGGTCGACCGCCTGTTCACGATCGTGCGGGGGCTCCAGGCCGATGGCGTCAGCTTCCTTTATATTTCGCATCATCTGGACGAGATTTTCCGGATCGCTTCGCGCGTCACCGTCCTCAAGGACGGTCGCAAGGTGACGACCCTCGACGTGGCGTCGACCAGCAAGGATGCGCTGATCGGCCTCATGGTCGGGCGTGACCTTGGCGAGCGCTTTCCCGCCAAGGGGAGGGCGCCAGGCAAGCCGGTGCTGGAGGCGCGGGAGATTTCAGGCCACGGCTTCAGGGACGCAAGCCTGACATTGCGCGCTGGCGAGATACTCGGCCTCTCCGGCCTGGTCGGCGCAGGCCGAACGGAGCTGGCGCGCGCGCTGTTCGGTGCAACCGCGATCTCGGCGGGACGCATCCTGATCGACGGAGGACCGGTCGTCCTGCGCAGCCCGGCCGACGCCATCAGAAAGGGTGTGTCCTACATCGCCGAGGATCGCCGCGATGGTCTTTTCATGCCGCTTTCGGTTCGTGAGAACATCGCATTCGCGGCTCCGGAGAAGCACAGCCGTTTCGGCGTGCTCAACAGCCGCAAGCAGGCCGAGCAGGCCCGTGCGTTTATCGGCCGCCTCAACGTGCGCACTCCCCATGCCGAGCAGCCGGTCGCCGTGTTGAGCGGCGGCAACCAGCAGAAATGCATCCTCGCGCGATGGCTCCTCAAGGGCGTGCGCGTGCTTATCCTTGACGAGCCCACCCGCGGTATCGACGTGGGCGCCAAGCGCGAGATCTACGCGCTCGTCGATCAACTCGCCCGGGAGGGGATTGCGGTCCTGCTCATCTCCTCCGAACTGCCCGAGATCCTGGGCATGGCCGATCGCGTGCTCGTCATGAGCGACGGGCGGATCACCGGCGAAGTCGAGGGCGACCGTGCGACGGAAGAAAGCCTGCTCGCGCTCGCCCTCCCTGTCGAATCCATCAAGCAAGAGCTTCACGCATGACCGACACCGCCATCACGGAGGGCGCGGCCTCTCCCAAATCCGCTAACTCCGGTTACAATCGGGCCCTGGGCTTGTTGGTGCGCTACAGCAACGTGCTCGCGCTCGTACTGCTGCTCGTTGTGGCAAGCCTGCTGTCGCCGTACTTCCTGTCCTCTCGCAACATCCTGAACGTGTTGCGCGGGGCGACCATGATCGGCCTCGTCAGCATCGGGATGACCTACGTCATCCTCAATCGGGGCATCGACCTCTCGGCCGGCTCCATCGTCGGCATTTCGGCCGCCTTGACGGCCGGCTTCGCGCACTACGGGGTGGGCGCCGCGGTGCTGGTCGGGGTCGCGGCGGGCGTCGCGGTCGGCATCGTCAACGGGCTACTGATCACGCGCCTGCGCCTGCAGCCCTTCATCGCGACGTTGAGCACGATGATCTTCGTGCGCGGCCTCGTCTACATCTATACGGAAGGCAGCAACGTCATCGTGCGAGATGCGTCGGCGGCCTTCACCTTTTTGGGCTCGGGCTTCATCGGGCCTGTTCCGGCACCGGTGGTGCTGTTCGCGATCGTATGGCTGATCGTGGCTCTGACGTTGCGCTACACCGTGTTCGGCCGCGCCGTCTATGCCGTCGGTGCCAATGAGGAGGCGGCTCGCCTCTCGGGCATCGCAGTCGAGCGCAACAAGGTGCTCGTCTACACCGTGAGCGGGCTGCTGGCGGGTCTTGCCGGCGTCGTCCTGGCGAGCCGCCTCACTGTCGGGGAGCCCAATGCCGGCACGCTCTATGAGCTCGACGCCATCGCAGCCACGCTGATCGGCGGCACCACCTTCGATGGCGGCGTCGGCGGTGTCGGCGGCACCGTGCTCGGCGTGCTGATCATGGCGTTCCTGTCGAACGTCCTCAACCTGCTCAACGTGTCACCTTATTCTCAGATGCTGCTCAAGGGCGTGATCATCGTTCTGGCGGTCGTCATGAGCGAATGGAGAAAGCGGCGCTGAAGCCCGCAATTGGAGGAGAAATCATGACCCACGACGGAACGCGGCGGACGAACCGCCGTGATATCCTCAAGCTCGGCGCCGGCGCTGCGGCGTTTGCGTCCGCCGCCATCTGGGGACAGGACTCGTTTGCCCAGGCCGTGCAGGGAAAGACCGTCGGCTTCACGATGTCCTTCTCCAACACCGAGTGGATCAAGCAACAACAGGCGGGCATCGAGGAGACCGCCAAGAAGTACGGTCTCAAGGCCGTCGTCTATGATGCCAACGACCAGCCGGCCAAGCAGGTGCGCGACATCGAGGACCTGCTGGTCCGCAACGTGGACATCATCATCATCTCGACCTACTACGCCGAGGCGATCACGCCCGCGGTCAAGCAGATCAACGAAGCCAAGGTTCCGATCGTGGTGCTCAGCTCGCCGCTGGCCGGCGGCGCCGATTTTGCGTGTCACCTCGCGACCGACACGCTGGCGACCTCGCGTTCGGCGGGCGAGTATTACGTCAAGAAGCTCGGCGGCAAAGGCCTGGTTGCGCAGATCGAAGGCAAGCCTGGATCGGTGATCAACCAGCAACGCGGCAAAGGCTGGCGTGAGGTCATCGAGAAGCATCCCGACATCAAGGTCATTGGCCACATCGTCGCCAACTACGACCGCACGCAGGCCATCAAGGGCATGGAGGATCTGCTCCAGGCCAACAAGCAGATCGATGCGGTCTACTGCCATAATGACGACATGGCGCTCGGCGCCGTGCGCGCCGCCAAGGAGGCGGGGCGCAAGGACCAGATGTGGTTCACCGGCTACGACGGTCTCACCGTCGAGGCACTGGAAGGCATCTACAAGGGCGATCTCGATGGCGTGTGGGAGTATCTTCCGTTCGGCTCGGAGGGCATCGAGGCCGCAGTGCAGATCCTGCGCGGCAAGCCGATCAAGAAGACGATCGCCTTCGATTCGCCTCTGATCACCAAGTCGAATGTGACCGAGTGGTATGACCCGGAGAGCCGCAAGCGGAAGGTCCTGCCTTCACGCCTGACCTTCTGATGCTCCCGACTCCGGCCAGGCGCGAGCGGCCGGGGTCCGTTGTTTCTTACATTCGGCCGAAGCCGCAGCCGGCCACCGCTCGCGCACCTCTCGAAAAGCGATTCCAGGACGAGACCATGACCCAATCGACCGCCACCGCACCGAACCCCTGGCGCGACCTGACCGACCCTCGCCGGGCCGCGACCGTAGATGACCTCGAGGTCGGCCTGAAGGAGCCAGTGTTCGAGAACCTGCGGATACCGGAGGAACTGGGGCCGGTGACGATCACCGTCGACGATCACAAGATCAAGCGCTTCGCTTTCACTCAGGACGACTACGGCGACTGGTATCTGCGGGGCGAGAGCCCGTTCGACGGTGCGCGCATCGGCCATCCGGCGCTGCTGGGCAACGATCTCGTTCAGCTCTTCACCACGCGCTATCGCGCCAGCAAGACGGTGGGTTTCCACACCGAGGAGCAGATCTGGTTCGACAGCCCGGTGAAGCTGGGCGAACGCGTGACGCTCTCCGGCCAATATGTCGATGCCTATGAGCGGCGCGGCCAAGGCTATGTGGTCATGGAAGCCCAGGCAACCGGCGAGGATGGGCGCAGCATCGTCCGGCACCGCGGCGTCGAAATCCTGCGCACGGTGCCGGGTCTCATCGCCGGCCGCGGCAGCAGCAAGACGACCGAACGCAGCGTGACGGGAGAAGTTGCGGACTGTGCGCGGCGGATCGAGAAGGCCGGTAGCGATGTGGCTGTAGGTGACGTGTTGACGCCGTTGAACAAGGTCTTCACGGCCGAGCAGACGGCGGTCTTCTCGCGCATCGGCGAATACGTGCGCAACACGCACAACGATTTGCAGATTGCCAAGAAAGGCAAGTTGCCGACCCTGATCGTGCAGGGCCAGCAGGAATACGGCGCCGCCGCGGAGCTGATGGCGCGGGTGTTCGGCGCGGCCTGGTTCACCAAAGGCTGGCTGAAGATGAAATTCATCAACACGCTGCAGGTCTTCGATCCCGTGTCATTCTCCGGCGTGGTGACGGCTGTGGGCACGCTGGCCGATGGCGCGCGTGTCGTCGAGCTCGAGGTCTGGGCGCGCCGCATGTCGGATGCCAAGCTCACCGCGGTCGGATGGGCGTCGTGCAGGTTGCCCGCGTGACGGCTTTATCGGTTCGAGCAGCGCTGCCTCAGGTGGCCACGCCGCGGATGCGGTAGCCGAGCCGAATGGAGAGCGCATCGGCGTGCCGGACGACGAGCGGCGCAATGTTCTGGCCGGTTACGGCCGGAAGGTAATCATGGCTCATAAGGCTTTGCGGGCCGAGCAATCACGGCCAGTAACATGCGCGCACCAAACGAAGCGATCCGCACCTCTTAGCGAACAGGAGTAATCACTGCAGCACGCTGAGATCAGCCAGGAGCTGGGCTATACATCGCGACAGCGCTCCAAGCACTGGCATTTGTGGAAAGCGCTGCAGCGTGGGATCTAAGCCATCTGGCATAGACGACTGCCGAACGCCAAACCCGCAACAAATAAATGGAAAAAATTCGGTTGTCGTCCGAGCGCTGACCATTATTGTTCGGCCAACGGACGCGGTCCGTTCCGGCGTCTCGGCATCTCTGAAAGCGCCAAGCGTCATGGTGGCTGCTGACTTCGATCAGATCAGGCCTTTGCCAGGTGGTGTGGTGGGAAGGCCAAGCACGAGATGCGCTTTACGCAACTCATTGGATGAGACACGGACAGTGATGTCGAAGCAAGGCTCCTTCGCTATGTCCAGGCGTATTGGCCAGGACAGAACGCGGCAGGGCGAGCAGGGGTTCACTCTTGTCGAAATGCTGGTCGTCATCGCCATTATCGGCTTGATCATGGGATTGGTCGGCCCGCGTGTGCTCAGCTATCTGAGTGAGTCGAAGGTCAAAGCGGCGAAGATCCAGATGCAGAGCTTTGCGAGCGCGCTGGACCTCTTCAATCTCGATACCGGCCGTTACCCATCGACCGCGGAGGGCCTCACAGCCCTCGCGCAGCGGACTCCGGGCGTCGCCAGTTGGAATGGTCCTTACCTGAAGAGCGGTGTCGTTCCAAATGACCCGTGGAGCCATCCCTATGTCTATCGTGCGCCCGGCGAGCGCAACGCATACGATATCATCTCCTACGGTTCGGACGGTCAGGAGGGCGGCAGCGGGCTCGCTGGAGACATCTCTTTGGACAAACTGGCAAGCGCCAGCAATGAATGATGTGGGCACCGTACTGCTCGGCAGTCTTCTCCAAGGAGCCTCCTACCTCTTTTGCCAAGGCATCGAGTTCCGGCCGGGCTTGCCGGGGCCCTCGGTCGAGCGCTGATCTGTCTGCTGCGGCCTTGTCGTTCTCTCGTCCGACGGAATGTCGAACCCGGCAACCCACCGATCGTCTGCCGATGTCGGCGGAGTGCGACGTCCCGGTCGATCGGTCATGATCGTGCCCATGCCGCGCAGGTCGTCGGGCGTCAGCCACGCGATGTCGTGGGCGTGCGTCGTCACCATCTGCCGGGTGATGCGTGGCGGCACGCCAAACCCGCTCGCGATGCGGGCCATAGCCATGGTCGCCTCTTCGGTCTGCGCGGTTTCGTGGCCGAACTTGTCGGACACGCCGTGGACGCCGATCGCGGCGTCGTAGCTCGCGAATTTCTCTATTCCTGCCGCGAACACGATGAAACAGGCCGAGGCGCAACGCGACCCGGCCGCGACAATCGTCGGCAGCTTCGCCCTGCGGATCAAATTGGCGAGCTGGACCGCCTCGGAGAGGCTGCCGCCCGGTGAATCGAGCCGCACGGCAGAGATCAGGCGGTTGCTGTCGTTGGCGGTCTTGATCAGCGCTTCGGCAGCCTCCGTGTCGCCCCCCGCCACGTCGCCGCTAAGCGCGATGATGGTGACGTCATCCTTCAGTGTCACGCTGTTCAGCTCGGCGGCGGTCGCGGCCGTGCTGACGATGGCCGCTCCCAGGAGCCCCAGCATGGATGACAGTATCGTCATCACGGCTTCAGCCTTCGTCTTACTTGCGTGCGATCGGCGTCGGCGCCGCAGCGGGCGCGTCGAAGGTCGTCGGTGCGCGCCGCATGGTATCGAGGCGCTCGCGGAACTCCTCGGCGACCACCTGGGCGTCGTGGCTGTTGCGTACGACCTTGGTGGTGACGAATACGATGATCTCCGAGCGATTCCTCATGTCGCTCTTCTGGCTGAGCAGGTCGCCGAGATATTTGATCTGGTTGAGGCCGGGCAGTCCGGACACCGTGCGCTCGTCGTCTTCCTTGATCAGGCCGCCAAGCAGCACGGTCTGGCCGCTGCTGGTGCCGACGGTCGAGCGGATGCGCCGCTGCGAGATGGTCGGCGTCAGGTTCTGGGCGCTGAAGCCGCCCGGATTGACGACGTTGGAGACTTCCTGCTCGATCTCAAGCTCGATCGATCCGTTCGGATGCACATGCGGCAGCACTTTCAGGATAATGCCGGTGTTCTGCCGGCTGATGCTGCTCACCACGTTCAGTCCGGTGACGGTGCTGCCGGTCGAGATCGGCACCTGGTCGCCGACCTCGAGGATCGCCGGCTCGTTGTCGGCGACCACCAGCGATGGCGCCGACAGCACCTTGATGGTGGTCAGGGTGGAGAGCGCGTTCAGGACCAGCTTGGGATTGGATTCGGCGCCGAGCAGCAGGTTGAAGCCGGGCAGCACGCGCGCGAGCAGGGCCGACTGCGTCGCCGATTGCGCAGCGCTGAACAGGCCGACCGATCCTCTGTCCTGGCCGAGGTTTGCGTTGGCACTGGTCAGATAGGCCTGCACGCCATACTGCAACTGGTCGGTCAGCGTGACCTCGGCGACCATGGCATCGACAGCGACCTGCAGCCGCGGCCGGTCGAGCGACTCCAGCGCCCGCTCGATCACGAGATAATCTTCCTGGTTGGAATAGACCATGATCGCGTTGGTCGACCTATCGGCGGTGATCCGGACATTCTGGAACACCCCGCGCGGCATCGCGCCCGATCCCGTTCCACCGAGCCCCGCCGCATCCTGGTCGTCGTCCTTGCGATCTGAGAAGCCGGCTTGCGTCGCGCCGCGGTTGGCGTTGTTCGAGTTGTCGGTGCCGCCCTGCGTGGTCGTGCCTTGATTGTTGTTGCTGAGCGTGCCGGTGCCGAGCGAATCGAGCCGCGATGTCGTTCCGCTCTGTCCGGGCGCGGTCGTGCTGGTCTGGCTGTCAAGACCGGCTGACTGCGAGGAGCGTCCGACGAACATCTCGTTGAGGATGCGGGCGATGCTGCGCGCGTTGCCGTAGCGCAGGCTGTAGACTCGTACCGTGGTGCCGGTGGGATCGGAGCGATCGAGCCGCCGCACCCACTGGGTCGCGCGCTCGAGCACCTTGCTGTTGCGGCTTACCGCCAGCACCGCGTTCATGCGCGACACCGGCTGGAACTTGATCACACCCTGACCATTGCCGCCTTCGGCGGTGTCGAACACCTTTTCAAGCTCGCGGATCATGGTTTCGGGCGCGGTCGATTTCAGCGGGTACAGCCCGACCGATTGATTGCGCAGCCACTCCACGTCGAGGGTTCCGATGACGCCGAGCGCGGCCTGGCGCTCGGAGGCGGTGCCCTGGACCAGGAGAAGGTTGCGCGTCTGATCGGCGCGCACGGCGCCCGGCCGCGACAGGAAATTTTCCGCCGTCTTGGCGATCGCCGCCGCCGAGATGTAGCGCAGCGGCACGATCGAGACGCCATAGCCCGGCTGTCCAGCACCGAAGGTGGAGGGGCCCGCGCCGGAGGCTTCCGGCAGCGGAACGATCCTGATCAGCTTGTCTTCGCGCAGTACCGCGACGTTCGACATCCGCAGCACGCTTTCGAAGATGGGCAACACGTCCTTGCGCGGGATCCGTTGTGCTGAGGCCAGAGTGATCACGCCTTGCACGCGTGGATCGATCACGTAGTTCAGTCCGAGGCTGTCGCCGAGCACCGATTTCACGGCCGTCGGGATATCCGCGCTGTCGAAGTTCATTTCGACGCCGCCGCCTTCGGTTGCGAGATCACCGTCGGTGGCCGAGGCGACGCGCGCCGCCCCATTCACCTCACGAGAAGACGGCGCCGGTGTGAGATCCTGCTCGGCGCCGGGAAACACCATCGGCTGCATCGAACGGCTGGGCGCGCTGCCGCCCGACGACGGTCCGCCGACCGGACCGGTCCAGCGCGCGCGCAGATCCGCATCGCGGATCGGATCGGTCACCGGATCGCGACCCGGCAGATCGATGCTCTTGTCGATCATGCAGCCGCCCAGAAGGCCGCCGATTGCAAGCCACACGCCGGCCATGGCGCCAAGTGACGTCGCGCGCGACAGGCGGGACCGTTCGATCAACTGCACGATGGCTCTCCCTTGTGCTCTCCTGCGAGACGCGCGGACTGCGCCCGCCGCGCTCGTGTCAATGCGCATCGCTGGCCGCCTTCCACGGACGATCGGCGGGTGCGACGCTGCCGCCTGCGAGCTCCTCAACCTCGTTGAGCAGCGCTCCGGCGCGGTCGATCAGCGGGCGGGCCGCGGCCGGGTTGACCGGGCGGCGCGCGAACGCCGCGCCGTCGAGCACGGCCTTCATCTCGCCCGCCAGCGCATCGCGGGTGGCGGTGACGGCCCCGATCGCACGGAGATAGCGCTGATAGCTTGTATCGCTGCCCTTGATCGCTTGGGTTGCGAGCGCAAGGCTGTTGCGGCCGAGTTGTCCGAGCGGATCGTTGAGGGTCTTGTAGGCGCGGGCGAGCGCTGCATATGTCTCGCGGCCGCCTGCGGGCCCCAGTGGCAGCGCATTCGCTTCCAGCAGGTCCACCAGCACGACGCCGTCGTGGACGTAGCTGTCGGCAAGGCCGAGCAGGGCAAGCATCGTGGGCCGTAGGTCGGCGTGATGGGAGGGGATGTCAGCCGTCTGTCCGAGATGGGCGACGCCCGGACCAGCTATGGCGAACCAGCTCGTGCCTGCGATCTGCGCCATGTCGCCGCCGACCCACGCCACGTCTGGATCAATCGCGACGCAGGCGGGCGGGGTGGCGCAATCGGCGCGGCTCGCTGCGGTCCGGTTGTTGTAGTCGGGATCGCCGAACATGATGAGGTGCGGCGTGCGCGCCGGGCTTGCCGTGACCATGTGCATCAGTTGCATCTGCGCGCGGTCGGCGAGCATCGCCGCGAGCCGGTCGGTCTTGCCGGTGACGGGGTTGAGCGCGGTGAGCTTGCTTGCGTCTTGCGCCAGCGTGCGCGTCAGCGGGTCGGCAGCAAGCGGGTTGTCGTGGATGTAGAAGGCCGGCGCGTTGCCGGCACGCAGGTCGAACGCTGTGACGTTGCGACGCTGAGTGAAGAGCAACCGGTCGATGAACGCATTGATCGCGCCGGTCGCTTCATAGCTGCAGGGCAGGGCGACGCCGTCGCACTCCGGCGGGCTCGGCGGTCCGCCGACAAAACGGTCGTTGCCGCTCGGCACCACGATGAACAGCGTGTTGCCCGCCGTGATGCCGCCGGCCGCCAGCCGGTCGATGAACGCCTTGAACGCGGCATCGAAGGCGGCGAGCCTTGCGACGTAGTCGCGCTCGCCGGGACCGAAGCTGCGCCGGCGCGCGGCGATCGCGGCCGGCTTGTGTGCATCGCCGATCGCGACATAGACCACCGGCACGCCGGCCTCCAGCATCGCCGCGGCGTAGCCAAGAGACTGCGCCGCCGTTGTCTCTGACGCGCCGGGAAAGCCTGGATGGCCGGCGTCGTCGGCAATCACGTCACCCTGGATGTCCGTGACCGCGCTATTCGGCGAGATCGGGGGCTGTACATGGCGGTGGCCGAACAGCGCGCTGAAACCTGAATAGCCGCCGGGCTCGTCGGGCAGAAGATCGGGCCGTGCGTGGGCGTTGCTGCATAGCGTGCTGCCGCGCGCGCAATGGATGGCGACGCCGACGAGCTCTGTGCGTGCCTTGGCGGGATCGCCGGCTGCGGCGCGCGCCTCCGACGCCCCGAGCACAGTCGCGACGTCGGCGATGTCCTGCAGCGTCAGCCCCATGGTCGCGTACGCGCCGACGTCACAGCCCGCGCGGGTGAACGGCACCCATGGCGCCGGCACGGTCTTGCCGGTGTCGGCGAGCATCAGTGGCTTGCCGTCGCCGCCGCTCGCGGTCCAGTAACCGAATGCGCTGGCGAAGCCGACGCTGCCGTCGCTGCGGAACGTGCCGCTGCCGTCGCCGATCGGCACGCCCATGCGGTCGCCGTGCAGGCCGGTCAGAACGGTGAGGGTGTCGGTCGCCGTCTGCGCCAGCGGCGTGGTGTGATGGTTGCTGCCGATGGTGCCGTTGCTGGCGAGGAAGTCGCGCAGGTGCGGCATCTGCTCGAGATCGGACGGTACGTTGGGGTCGTCACGGCGCAGGTGCACGTTGTCGAGCTCAATCTGCACCACGCGCGTGATCGCGCCGCCGCGCGCCTGCAGCGTGCATGCAGCCCGCGCCTGCCCGAAGCCGAAGGCGCATTCCACGATGGAGCCCGAGGCCATGAGCATGGCGCCGAGTGCGAGCGGCGCAAGGCCGGCAGGAATGCGACTCGTACGCATGACGCCACGTCTCTACTGTCGATCTCTTCGGTATCGATGTCGTTGGTATCGATGTCTTCAAGTGTCGCTTGAAAGCTCGAGCGCCGGTAAGATGTCGTCCGCTCGTGCGCGCGAAGTGTGTTCGGCTTCGATGACGCGGTTGTAACAGCGGCGCTCACATCCCGCGCATGGCGAGAATGCCGCGTTGTGATTCGTGTTCACCGATTTGACGCAAACACTCTGCGCAGACACGACGCGTTCATCCATGACGTCTTGCAACGATCGATGATGTCTTGCAACGCGCCGCTGCGTGATGCACCTTGATTGTCGCACGCGCTGATGACGGTATGTCGAAGACGACGCGGGGATCGCACATGAACAGACGCATGGATGGCGGACGCAGAAGCGTCACGCGGCGAGTATCGATCGCACCGGCGTCGATCCTGCAAGTATCGATGGCGGTTGCGCTTTGCCTGTGCGCGTCGCTTACCCGCGCGGCAGAGCCGCCTGCAAGTGGTGACGTTGCCGTCAGCAATCCGGTGGAGCTGCAGCCGTTGCCCGAGCTCGGCGCGACGCGCGACAAGCCGCTGTTCTCGCCGACGCGACGGCCTCCGCCCAAACCAGTCGCACCGGTGGCGCGGCAGGAGCCGCCACCGCCACCTCCGCCGCCGCCGAGTGTGGTGGTGCTTGGCATCGTCAGCGAGAACGGCGACGGCCGCGCCGCCATCCGCGCCGGCGGCACGGGCGACAAGGTGACGCGCGTCCGCACTGGTGACGACGTCAGCGGCTGGAAGGTGGAGCGGATCGAGCCGCGCCGGCTGGTGCTGACCCAGGGCGAGCGCGCGGTCGATTTCGCGCTGTTCGGCGGTGGGGCAAAGAGCGTCAAGACCGCGGGCTCGGCCGTGGAGCAGCGCCTGCGCGAGATCCGCAAGCTTCGCGTCGCGCCAAGCAACTGAAATGACGCTGGTTTCGCATCGTCCGCGGCCGCCGGCCCGCGCGCCTGCCAGGGTTAAAATTTTTTTCCGGAATCGCTTCGCGTTAGCCTGTCTCAACCTGTCTTGAGAGTGAGGAGAGGCGTCACGGATTGTCACGTGCGTCCGCTTGGGTGCAGGCGGTCGCGCAAGCGACTATGCGTGCGCCGATCATCGACCTGTCGGCATCGCGCCAGGCTGGTTCCAGGCTGGCCGGTGCGTTGCGTCGTATTCGTTTCGCATCACCTGCTGCTTTGGAAGGCTCCGCATGCATTCGCTTCTCCGCCCCCGGTTGAATTCGCGCCGCGCTTTGCTTCTCGTCGGCGCAAGCACGGTCGCGATTGCGGTCAGTTCGGGAGCCCATGCCCGCCCGTTCGGCTCATGGGGCGCGAACACCGCAGCCACGCAAGCGGCGACCGCTGCGGCGCAGGCCGCGGCCCAGCGGGCGCAACAGGCGGCGCAGAACACGCAAGCGTCGATGGCGCGCGCGGCGCAGGCGATCCAGGCCTTGCGGGCGGCGCAGAGCGCGGCGCGCGGTCTCGCGGCGAGCGCGCCGAGTTCGATCCCGAACGGTCTGAACATCGGCGGACTGGTGCCGAGCAGCGGCCTCGCCGCGCCCGGCGTCGCCAATCCAGTCACCAATTGGGTCGGCGCCAACACCCCGACGCAAACGACGAGCAACGGCCAGACCACGGTCAATATCGAGCAGACGCAGTCGCAGGCGGTGTTGAACTGGCAGTCGTTCAACGTCGGCAGGGACACCACGGTCAACTTCAACCAGCAGGGCAACGCGAGCTGGGCCGCGCTCAACCGGCTCGCGTCGAACGCCTCGCCGAGCCAGATCATGGGCGCCATCAAGGCCGACGGCGCGGTCTACCTGATCAACCAGAACGGCATCATCTTCAGCGGCACCAGCCAGATCAACGTCCACACCCTGATCGCCTCGACGCTGGATCTGTCGTCGAAGCTCAGCGCCACCAACTACCAGGGCTTCCTGCAGAACGGGCTGTTCTCGCTGCTCAGCGACGTGCCGCAGGCGGCCGGTGTCACCGGCTCGGGTGCCGCGATCTTCAATCAAGGCAGCGGCACGGGCAAGGTCATCGTCCAGCCCGGTGCCATCATCGACACCAGCGCCAAGATCACCTCCACCGGCGACGGCGGCTATGTGGCGCTGCTCGCCGACGGCGGCGTCAGCAATGCCGGCCGCATCACCACCCAGAATGGCCAGATCATCCTCGCCTCGGACAGCTCCGTCTACCTGGTCACGCCGCCTTCGAACTACGTTGGAACCAGGACCGCGATGCAAGTGGTGGCCGGCGGTGGCGCCGTGACCAACGAGGCCGGCGGCCTGCTCGTCTCCAATGACGGCGCGGCGACGCTCTCGGGCGGCGCGATCAACCAACTCGGCGGCATCGTCGCCACCACCGCCACCACGCGCACCGGCTCGATCAGCCTGAGCACGGTCTGCCCGCAAGGCGGCTGCGCGAGTGGCGCGAGCGGCGACATCGTGCTCGGAGCATCAAGCCTGACTACGATCCTGCCGGACGAGAGCAGCGGCACGCTGCCGACCGCAACAGCGAATTCCTCAGTCACGGTCAACGGCAGCAACGGTGCGTCGCCGTATTTCCAGGCGGTACTGCAGCCGACGATCAAGATCCAGGCGATAGGCAGTGTCGACGTGCAGGGCAGCGGCACTGGCGGCGCCGGCGCGCTGATCAAGGCGCCGGGCGCTGCGCTGACGATCGGCGCCGGCATCGACGGCACGGTCCTGCTCGAGAAAGGCAGCACCATCGATCTCTCCGGCATCGCCGGCGTGACGCTGCCGATGTCGGTCAACCAGCTCAGCATCACGATCACCTCCGCCGAGGTGGCCGACAGTCCGCTCGCCAAGAGCCTCATCGGCAAAACCGTGCTGATCGATGCTCGGGTCGGCTCGCCCATCATCGACGTGGACGGCTATATCGGGCTGATCCCCCAGAGCATCCAGCAGATCCTCACCGCCGGCGGTAGCTTCACGACGTCGGGCCGCAACGTCGTGCAACAGCCGGGTGCGGTGATCGATGTCTCGGCCGGTTATGTGCAGTACACCGGCGGCGTCGTCACCACCACCCGCCTGCTCGGCGCCAACGGGCGCATTTACGACATCGGCAGCGCCGATCCCAACGTCGCCTATCTCGGCCTCGCCAACGGCTTCACCGTCCTGCACAAGGTCAACGGCACCGTCGACCCGAGGCTGACCGAAATCTATTCCAATCCGTTCGGCGGCGGCAGCTACTCGCACTACGAGGCGGCCTACATCGCCGGCGCGGATGCCGGCTCCGTCACCGTGGCCGCCGTCAACCCGATCGTCAACAACATCATCGGCAATGCGGTCGCCGGCACCCGCCAGCGCGCGGGCTTGGACAAGATGCCGAGCGGTGCGTCGCTGAGCATCACCTTCGCAAAGCCGTCGACCGATGCCACCAGCTTCAACCCGAACAACGTGGTGCTGCAGTCGCAGGCGGATGCGGGAGCGGACCCGTATGGCCTGAGCGGCCTCAGCTTCACCAATGGGTCCACCTGGTCGCCGACGCTCGCCAACGGCGTGTTCTCGATTTTCACCGACGTGCTCTCCAATGCGTCGCTCGGCAGTGTGACGATCACGGGCGCGCACCAGCTCGACATGGCGACCAATGCCGTCCTGTCGGTGCGCCCCGGCGGCAGCATCACCCTCGACGGTGTTGGCACCATCGACGGCACGCTGAGCGCATCCGCCGGCAAGATCAGCCTCACCGGCTTCACCTATGCCGTCAACAATCCGCAATCGCCACCGACGCCGGCGCTGGTGATTGGCTCGAACGCGGTGCTCAACGTGCGCGGCCGCTGGGTCAACGACACCGGCCTGTTGTCGGATCAGCTCGAGGGCCAGGCTTTCATCAACGGCGGCAGCGTGAGCATCTCGACGCTCGCGGCCGGCAACGCGTCGGACAGCGGTGACGGAACCTTCGTCGACGTCACCCAGAGCATCGTGCTGGCGCCCGGCAGCATCATCGACGTGTCCGGAGGTGGCTATGTCGACACCACCGGCAAGCTCAGGACCGGGTCCGACGGCCTGCCGGTCGGCAAGGGCGGCAGCCTGGCGCTTCAGACATACACGTCGAAGAGTGGGGGCAACCGGTGGGTTCTTTTCAGCAATGACCCCCAGGCCCCGGCTAACGCGTATAACTTCCTTCCGACGGGGACTAATCATCCCGATCAAGCCAATGTGCTGTTTGGCGGCACCATCTATGCGGGAGGCTTCGACGGCGGCGGCACGCTGACCCTGCAGGTGCCGACCATTGTGATCGACGGCGCGGCGGCAGAGGCCACGTCCTATGTGTCGAGCGCGACAGCCGCCAGGATCGGGTCGTCCGCCGCGGGCTTCGCCGTGTCGGATGCCCATACCGGCCAGCTGGTTCTGTCACCCTCATTCTTCACCAGCGGCGGTTTCTCGCAGTATACCTTGAATGATGTTTATGGCGGAACCACAGTCACCGCCGGCACGCAGGTGGTGCTGCAGCAGCCGACGGTCGTGCCACCCACAGGCGGTGTCGTGCAGATCCCGACCGGCGTGCCGATGCGCGATTTTGCGTCCGCGAGGCTGCTGCCGGACGGCTTGCGTAAGCCGCTCAGCCTGACATTGAACGGGACCAGCGTTGTCATCGACAGCGGCGCCGCCATTGTGGCCGATCCGCGGGCCACCGTCAGCCTGGTCGGGGGGAATGCAATCGTCGTTGGACCCAACAACATCACGTCTGCGTTGGGCGACGTCACCGTCCTCGGCAGCATCGTTGCGCCCGGCGGCGCCATCAATGTGTTCGGCGAGGTCTCAATCGGCTCCAGCGCCGTGCTCGATGTCGGCGGCGTGTTCGTGCCCAATCCGCGGGTTGTCGCGTATTCCACCGGCGCGCTGCTCGATGGCGGCACCATCACGCTCGGCGGCAACACCGTGGTGGTGCGGCCGGGCGCGCAGTTCAATCTGCAGGGCGCGGCCGTCGCCGCGGAGAGCAACCTGATCCAGCAGCCGCAGGGCGGGCTCGCGCCGCGTCTGGTCGGGCAGGCGGCCTGGAGCAATGGCGGCAAGCTGCAACTCGTGGGCTCCAGCCTCTATTTTGCCGGCAGCATCGATGCAGCCGGCGGCGCGCCGCTGGCGACGGGCGGCAGCCTGACCATCGGCGATGTCGCCATCCCCAGCGCGGTCGCGAGCCTCCTGCCGGTGGCGGTCCTCAACCTGCCCGACGCGATTGTCATCGAGCCGGCCGGCCGTGTCGCGGCGAACCTGCCCGCGCCCAGCGCATCGCCCACGGCTGGCGCTTTCATCGGCGCCGACACGCTCAGCAACAGCGGCTTCGATTCCGTGACCCTGAATGCCCGTGCCGCCGTCGCATTCGCCGGTTCGGTCGATGTGACAATCCCCGGCGCGCTGACCCTGCGCGCGGACAACGGACATGTCGTGCTGTTGCCGGCGGGCACCGGGCTGCTGCCGTCGGGCATCGACTTCGCCAATCCGGCGACCTTTGCGCCGGCCTGCGGGACGGGGTGCACGATCCCCGGCATCGGCGGCACCACCGTGAACCTGAACGCCGGCTATGTCCGCGTTGTCGGAGACACCCCGAACCAGAGTGGTAGCTTCCGCAGCCCGACCCTTGCCGACGGCACACTGAATGTCTCGGCGCAATGGATCGATCTGCAGGGCGGGATCGCGCTCGACAACATCGCCACCGCCGGCTTCGCCAGCACGTCCGCCATCCGGCTGCTGCCGGATAGTTATGGCTTTGTCACCAGCAGCAACGGCTCCGGACGGCCGACCTCCGGCGGGGCGCTGGTCGCGCCGGGCAACCTCACGCTCAAGGCGGCCGAGATCTATCCGGTCAGCAACACCGACTTCGTCCTGATGTCGACCGGCAAGCTCGACAGCGCTAGCACCATCACCATCGCGCAGAACGGGACACCGACGGCGCCGCTCTCGGCCGGCGGCGGCATCCTGCTCAGCGCGCGGGTCATCGAGCAGGGCGGCACGCTCTGGGCGCCGCTCGGCAGCATCATCCTGGGCGTGCGGACCGCCGGCGATGTCCCGACCCAGTTCGCCAGTGCGCTTTCCGGCGTCGGCCTTGGCGGTCTCCTTGCCCCGAGCGCGTTCACTGCGACGAAGAGCGTGACGTTGGCCGCCGGCAGCCTGACCTCGGTCTCGGCGGCGGGTCTCGTCATTCCCGACGGCTACACCGTCGACGGCACCACCTGGTACCAGGGTTCTCCCACTGACAGCAATCGCACCAACAACGCGCCGCCCCTGCTGTCAGCGCCGCCGAGCAAATCCATCAGCCTGTTCGGCGACCGTGTGACCACCAGCGAAGGCGCCGTGCTGGACCTGAACGGCGGCGGCGACATCTATGCCACCGAATTCGTCGGCGGCACCGGCGGCACCCGCAATGTGCTGACGACCTACCAGCAGAACCTCGCGAACGGCGCCGTCACACCGCAATACGACGACGGGCGGCAGGTCTATGCCCTGGTCCCGACCTATCAGGCCGCGGTCGCGGCCTATGATCCCAACTTCGCCTATAAGCCTTATTATTCCGGCGCGAGCGCATCGAGCGGCGGGGCATTCCCCAACGCAATCGCGCCGGGCCAGTCGGTGACCATCGGGCCCGGCAGCAGCATCCCGGCCGGCACCTATACGCTGCTGCCCGGCATGTATGCGACGCTGCCCGGGGCCTACCGCGTGGTGCAGGTGGCTGGGAACGTCAACCCGAACACGCCGGTGAACTTCACCAGCCCCGACGGCTCGCAGTATGTCACCGGCAAGCTCGGCAATGCGCTCACCGGCACGCAATCGTCACAGACCGCCATGTTCCAGCTGCAGTCGCAGGCGGTGTGGTCGCAATACTCGCGCATCGACATCACTTCGGGCACCACCTTCTTCCGCAACCAGGCGCTCGCCGCGGGCAAGGCCCCGCCGCCATTGCCGATCGACGGCGGCGTACTGCTGCTCGGCGCGAACACCTCGCTTGACCTTGCCGGCACCAACCGCTTCGCGCCGGGGACCAGCGCTCTCGCGCCGGGCCTGGTCGGCGGCGGCGGCCAGGTCCAGATCGGCGGTGAGAATATTCTGGTCGCGGTACGCGAGGCCAATGGAGAGCTTCCGACCCGGAACGGCTATCTCGTGCTCGACGTCGACCAGATCAGCGATCTCGCCGCGTCCTCGGTGATGATCGGCGGCACCGCGAAGATCGTCGACGGCGTGCAGAACATCACCGCGACCGCGCTCAATCTCGAGATTGACAACGATGCGGCGCATCCGCTCACCGGGCCGGAGCTGTTGCTGGTCTCGCTCGCCGGCGGCCGCGGCGTCGTGGTCGGCGACGGCAGCGTTGTCCAGGCGATCGGGACGGTGCCGGCCGGCACCAGCCGCGACATCAGCTTCGGCGCCGATCCTGTCGCGCAGTACAATTCTCAGGGAGTTCTGACTGGATACACCGCAGGCATCACCGGCGACGGTTCGCTGTTGCGCGTCTCCAACGGCACCGTCGTGAACGTCACGCGGTTCTTCGTGCCGGGACAATACACCGGTCCCGGCACGCCGCCGAGCAGCTCCGTGCCGCGGGGCGCGTTCTCCGTCGGCGCCGGTGCGATCATCGACGGCGGCAACGCGCTGACGCTGGACACCAGCGGCAGCGGCACGCTCGCGTCCAACGCAATTTTGAGAGCAGCGAACTATGACATCGCCGGCTCGGTCATCAACATCGGCGGCGGCTCGTCCGGCATCGTGCTGAACGATGCGGTGCTCGCGAACTTCAACGACGCGGTCTCGGTGCGCCTGCGCAGCGCGACGGTGATCAATCTCTATGACGCGGGCGGCCTGCGGATCGGCGATCCCTCCCATCCCATCGGCACGCTGACCTTCGACGGCGCGGGGCTCTACAGCGAGGGCGGCAGCACCACGGTCAGCGCCACCAACATCACGCTTGCCAACAGCCGCGGCGCCACCGGCAACGGCATCCTCGGGACCGGCGGCACGCTGACGCTGAACGCCACGGGAACCATCACCGAGGCTCTCGGCGCCAAGAGCCTTGCCGGCTTCGGCCAGATCAATTTCAATGCCGGCCAGGCCATTGCCTTCAGCGGCAGCGGCAGCCTCGATACCGGCCCGGTCGCGGTCGCGGCGCTGACCTTCAACGTCGGCGGCGCCGTGATCACCAGCGGTGGTTCCGGTTACCTCAACAGCATCCCCGACGTCGTCATCTCTGGCGGCGGTGGCTCCGGGGCAACGGCGACCGCGTTGATGGGCGTGGCCGGCTTTACAGTTTTCTACGGTGGTTCCGGCTACAGCAACGGCGATGTTGTCACGGTCCTCGGAACAGACGCCAACGGAAACCAGGTAAAGGCCACCGGCACGGCCGTCGTCGATTCCAACGGCACGATCACCAGCGTCAGGCTCATCTCCTCCGCGTCCGGCTTCCCCGTTTCTTTCTACGACTCCCTCACTGTCGATAGCCTGACAGGCGATGGCAGTGCTTCCATCGACGTTTCGTCGTACAGTGTCACCGGTGTGACCATCACCAATCCGGGGGCAGGCTACACCAGCATGCCCACATTCTCCTTCATCGATAATAGTGGCAGCGGTGGGAGCGGCGCGGCGGCGAAGGCTCTGGTCAACGCCACCGCCATCACCGTCACCGGTGGGGGCAACGGCTATGTCAGTGCGCCGACCGTGACCATCAGCGGCGGCGGCGGATCGCAGACCACGGCCACCGCGTCGGTGTCCGGCCTGGTCGTCTCCGGGCTGAATCTCACCCAGGCCGGCACCGGCTATTCCAGCCTCCCGACCATCACTTTCTCCGGCGGCGGCGCCAGGTCGGCGAACATGCTGCTGTCCGCCCCCGTGATCGTGGTCAACGGCGGCGCGACCCAATCGGTCCTGACCTCAGGCAATGTGACGCTCGCCACCGGCGCGGGGACCGCGCCGGCCGGCGTCGCCACCAACATCGGCGGCGCGCTCGCCATCAGCGGCGGCTCGATCACCGACAACGCCACCATCCGCGCGCTGTCCGGCAATGTCACCCTCGCTGCGACCGCGGGCGATGTCGTGCTCGGTGCGGGGGCTTTCATCGATGCCTCCGGCTCGCGCATCACCGTCCTCGATCTCGCCCAGGATGCGCCAGGCGGCAATGTGCGGCTGGTGTCGGCCACAGGCAACGTGACCATCAATCCCGGCGCGACCGTGAGCGTGGCTGCGGCCGGCAACGGCTTTGCCGGATCGCTGTCGGTCGTGGCCGCGAACACGGCGACCCTCGACGGCACGCTTGACGGCCATGCCGCCTTCAAGGATCTCGGCGGCGATTTCACGCTCGAGGCCGACCGCCTGGGTGGATCTCGTGTGCTGCCGCTGGGAGCGGGCTTCAGCAGCAGCTTCACGGTGCGGCTCGGCGGCGGCGACATCACCGTCGCCGCCGGCCAGACCCTGTCGTCCGACAAGGTGCTGCTGGTTGCGAACAACGGCAGCGTGATCGTGGACGGCACCATCGACGCCAGCGGATCGACCGGCGGCGAAATCGCGCTCTATGGCGCCGGCAGGATCGTCAATGGCTCGACCACCGGCGAAGGCGGCGTGAGGATCGGCGCGACCGCGGTTCTCAATGCCTCGTACGTGGCCGACGATCCCCGCGATCCGCTGTATTCCAACGGCACGTCCGCTCTGGTGCAGAAGGGCGGCACCATCACCCTCGGCACCACGGGCACGCCGGACAAGGATGGCACCGGTACGATCACCCTGAACGCCACCCACGGCTACCAGAACGTGACCACATCGGGCGCCATTAGCGTCGCCGACGGCGCCATCTTCAATGTCAGCGGCGGCCCCGGCGGCGCCAACATCGACAACACCGGCGGCTCGGTGATCATCCGCGCGCCGATCCTGACCAGCGGCGGCGTCAATGTCGACTTCAGGGGCACCGTCATCACCAATGCCGACGCGTTGGGCAACGCAAGCGGCGGCGGCGTGGTGCTCAACGCCTATGCCGTGTGGAGCACCACCGACGGCTGCTCCCTGATCCCCGGCGGTTGCAGCACTGTCACCACGGTTGCGGCCTACAACGCGCTGACGCCGGAGCAGCAGGCACAGCTCCGGCAGCATTTCGACGGCATCATCGATCCCGCCGGATTCTTCGACGCCACCCTGACCAACGGCAAGCCGACCCAGCTCATCTTTGCCGCCGACGGCCTCTATCCCATCTCGACGATCGACCGGCCGGCGGAGGGGGCCTACATGCCCCATGTCGAGTTCTACCAGAGCGCGCTGCTGGGCTTCGTCAACAATCCGTTCAACGCGGATGCCGTGAAGGCGAGTTTCGCCGGGGCCAAGCTGCAGATCGCGGGATCCAGCGCTCCCGCGGTGGCGTTGTCGTCGACGTCCATGCTGCACCTGCGGCCCGGGATCGATCTCGTCAATCCCAGCTCGACCATCAACAACGGCAACATCACCGTCGCCAGCAACTGGAATTTCGGTGCCGGTGCGCCTCTTGGTGGCGCCGGCACCACGCTCTACTATCGCACGGGGGCGGGCGAGCCCGGCACGCTGGCGCTGCGTGCGCTCAACAACGTGCAGATCAACGCCACCATCAGCGACGGCTTCTATCAGCCGGTTGCAGGAACGCCGAGCAACGCGGCGGAGGCCTACGCACTGGAAACCGCAACGGCCGCCTATGCCGCCTATGAAGGTCTGTTCCAGGGCGACCTGCTGTTGTTCAAGGCTGATGCCGTTGGATTCCCGCCCGCCCCCTCGCTGGGGGACGCGGCGTTTTTCGGCCTCGATGGCACAACCGAGAACCTCAATCTGTTCAATTCACTGCAGTTCCACCTGCAGAAGCCGGCTCTCATCAGCGACGATCCAAACCTGCCTGGCGATCCGATCCTGCGCGCGCAGGTGATTGATCAGTATAACCAGTTCTATATTCAGTACGTGGACATGTATCACGCCTACCAGGTGGAGATCGTGCAGGGCAATACGAATGCTGCCACCATAACAGGGACACCGGCTGGAAGAGGCGCGTATTTCACTTATGCCGATGTATCGAGGGTGCTGCGGACCAATTTCTTCGTGACGGCGGTCCTCCCTCCATCCATCCCGGTGGCGCCGACCAAGGAGGTGAATCCCTACCTTTATTACAACATCAATGGCGCTGCAGCGGGGGCCGATTACGCATCGTTGTGGCAGAACTACTTCTTTGATGTCATCGATGCAAATTTGCAAAACAACGGCCGGCTTATATCTGGAGCGCCGCGCTCGCTGGACGCAGCCTTGAACGGCAAGCCGCGAACCCTTGACAATGTCGCGGGGATTGATGCTCAGTTCTGCTTGGCCTGCTTTGCGGTCACGCCGCCGTCCGCGCCGCTGGCCTATCTCACGCTGTTCGCTGATACATATGCGCCCATGCCCCCGCCGACGTTGCCGTTGCCGTCGGCGCTGCCACCGGCCAACCAGATCGCCAACAATCCGGCGATCTATCTGGGCATGCCGGTGTACAACGCCACGGCGGCCATCGCGCTGATGCCGGCGGGCCTCGGCGGCAGCAAGGGCTCGTTCTCCTACGACTTCGTCGCCGGGGCGGCCTTCAGGTCTGACGACACGCCCTCGGTCGATCCGAATGCGGTGATCCCGGTGTCGTCGCTGCCGCCGACCGTCACGGGGAATGTCACCATCGACGGGCATACGTCGTACAAGAATGTTTTGATGCCGACGCCCGATCCCTTCGGCAACCCCTCGAATTTGATCATCAACATCCCGACCCTGGTGCGCACCGGCACCGGCTCCATCACCCTCGCGGCTGCCGGCAATGTCGAACTGCTCGACCAGGTGGCGCCCGGCGCGGTCTACACCGCCGGCGCAGCCACTGCGACGCCTGGGGACTTCAAGGCGCCGACATTGCCGAGGGCCTATACGGATACGCCGAACGGCCTCGTCAGCACCCCGGCGTGGGCCACCGGCGGTGGCGCGGTGACCGTCACCGCCGGCGGATCGATCATCGGCATCGAGATGCCGACCGACACCGACGGCAGCCAGACCAAGGTCGTCGGTGCCGCGACGGGGCAGATGTGGAGCGACTGGTATATCCATTACGGCGTGTCGAACGGCAGCAGCGCGACGCCGTTTGCGGACTGCGCGGCCGCAGGATCGATTGCCTGCCAGACCGCGGCCTGGATCAACTACGCCACCTTCTTCCAGGGCTTCGGCGCGCTGGGCGGTGGCAACATCACGCTCTCGGCGGGCGCCGACATCGTCGACGTCGGCGCGTCACTGCCGGAGACACTGGTGGTCGGCGGCGGCCTTACCGCGGCGAACGCGAAGGCGACCTACTATGGCGGCGGCAACCTCAGCGTGACTGCCGGCGGTGATCTCCTGAGCAGCAATTTCCTGGTCGGCCGCGGCACCGGCGTGATCCGGGTCGGCGGGGCGGTGCAGGCTACCACCAGCAATCCGCTCAACGGGGGCAGGCCGACCAGGGGGATCACGACGGACGACACCCTTGGAGTCACCGGCTCGTACGCGCTGCCGCTGCTGCTGGCGGTGCAGGACGGCTTCATCACCCTGAGCGCGCGTGGCTCGGTGACGCTCGGCAATGTCTACGATCCCGCCGCGTTGCCGCTGAACACGACAGTGCGGACGCCCCGCGGATACCTGCCCGGCTCGGCTGGCGAATCCAATTCCATCTGGAGCAACCTGTTCACCAGCTATGGTCCCGGCAGCGGCATTTCGCTGACCAGCGTCACCGGCGATGTGACGGCGCTGACGGTGGCGCCGGCGGCGAGCACCGGGCTGTTCGCGGGCAAGGCGCCCAACGAGATCTTGCTTCCCAGCACGATCGGGCTGCTGCTGCCGGCCACGCTCGATCTGGCGGCGCTCAGCGGCAGCATCGTCTTCAACAGCGGCACCACGTCCATCGACGGCATCGGAAACGCCAACCTGGTGCCGTATCCGACCCTGAGCGGAGACAGCACCGGGACCATCAATTTGGTCGCCGCCGGCTCCATCGACCTCGGGGCGGGCCTGACGATGCCTGACATCATCAACGGGACCATTCAGTATCTCGGATCGACTGGCGGGTTGGACTACGGCAACTACATCAGTCCGCTCGGGGGACCGCTCCCCATTCTGACCCAGGCATTGCACGCGAACGATTCCAACCCGGTCGTCATCGCGGCCGGCCAGGCTATCGATGCCACCGGCACGGCGGGTAACCCGGCAGTTCTGAAACTGATCAAGCCGGCGCGGATCGAGGCGGGGAACAATATCTACGCGGCGACCGCCCCGTCGGGGGCGCCTGCGACCACCGGCAGCGGCGCTCAACTGAAGCCGTTTGTTTTCATCGGCCAGAACAACAACGCCTCCGACATCACCAGCATCGCCGCCGGCAATGATTTTGTCGGCGGTTCCTATGTCCTCTACGGGCCCGGCACCTTCGTGCTGCAGGCCGGCCATGACCTCGGGCCGTTCACGCCGTCGGTGTACGAGCCGTCGCAAACCTCTGGCATTGCCACGCTCGGCAACGGCAGCGCGCTCGGCAATACGTTCGGAAGTATGTTCGCTGTCGGCGCGGACCCCGTGAAGCCGTACCTGCCGGCCCAGGGCGCCGAGATCGACGTGCTGTTCGGCGTCAAGCCCGGCATCGATTATGCCGCGGCGATCAATCAGTACATCGATCCGGCCCGTGCCGGCACCGGCGGCATCGACCTTCTCGCCGGCATTGCCACCGCCCTCGGCCAGCCGCGCGACCAGGCCTGGACCACCTTCCAGGGCCTGTCGCCGGCGCGTCAGCGCCTCCTGGTCAACCGCGCCTTCCTGGATTTCGTGATCCAGGTGGGCAAGGACTACAAGAATCCGTCGAGCCCCTATTTCGGGCAGTACGCCCGCGCCTATACCGCGATCTCCACATTGTTCCCGGCGGGCCTGGGCTACACCGACAACAGCCTGAGCGTCGACGGCAATGCCGCGCCGAAGATCGCGACCGGCAAGCTCAACATCGCCGCCTCCGTGCTGGAGACCCAGATGGGCGGCGACATCAACATCGTCGGCCCGGGCGGCGGCATCACCGTCGGTCACACCTCGCTCGACATCCTCCGGCCGAACCAGGAAGGCATCCTCACCCTCGGCGGCGGCAGCATCCGCGCCTTCGCCGACGATTCCATCCTGGTCAACCAGAGCCGCATCATGACCCAGCAGGGCGGCGACATCGGCCTGTTCGTCGCCAATGGCGACATCAACGCCGGCTCGGGGCCGAAGACCTATGTCTCGAGTCCGGCTGTCAGCGTGATCTGCACGGTCGTCGGCTACTGCTACACCAATCCGCAGGGCTTGATCACCGGCGCCGGTATCGCCGCCCTGGTCACGCTGCCGGGCCAGGATCCGACCAGGAGCAACGTCACCCTGGTCGCGCCACGCGGCACCATCGATCTCGGCGCCGCGGGCATCCGCGGCAATGACATCACGCTGGTGGCGCAGGTCGTGCTCAATTCCTTCAACATCCAGTCCACCGGCACCGTGACGGGCCTCGCGTTCACCCCGCCGCCCAACACCGCGTTGGCGGCCGTCAACAACAACGCGACCGCCGCTACGCAACAGGCCGGCCAGCCCGGGCCGGCCAAGCCGAATGACCAGCCCTCCATCGTCATCGTCGAGGTGGTGGGCTATGGCGGTGGCGGCGGCGATGGCGAGACGCCGAGCAGTAGCGGAGGTGGTGGTCAGGGCATGCGGAGCACCAATGACGACGATGAGCGTCGCCGGCGCGAAGAGGCGCAGTAGTCTTAAGAGGGGCAGTCGTAGGGCGGGTTAGCGCAGCGTAACCCGCCGTGTCGCGCGGTGATCATGATGGCGGATTACGCTGCGCTAATCCGCCCTACGAATTTTTCTTTGTCGTTGCCGGGCTTGTCCTGGCAACCCCGATCAGGCGGCAGTGCGTTGCCGCTTCAGATCAGCAGAGCACTGCCATCCTAAGCGAGATCACCGGGACAAGCCCGGTGATGACGATGGTGGGTGGGACCAAGTCCGGCGACAAAGTGGGATATGACCTGCGATGACATCAGACCACATAACTCAACCCACACCACTCCCTGCCTCCGCCAACGCCGACCCGCTGTCGGCGCTGCTCGCGCCCGAGCGCCTCACCGCCGTGGTCGATATCGGCGCCAACCCGGTCGGTGCCGACCCGCCGTACAAGACCATGCTCGAGAGGCGCCTGTGCCGCCTCTACGGCTTCGAGCCGCAGCGCGCGGCGCTGGCCGAACTGAACGCCCGCAAGAGCGAGTTGGAGACCTATCTGCCCTATGTCGTCGGCAACGGCGAGCAGGCCCGCCTGCGCGAATGCTTCGCATCGGGCATGACGAGCCTGCTGGAGCCCGACCCGCACATGCTCAAGCATTTTCCGGGCTTCATCGAGTGGGGGCGGGTCGTCGCCGACTCCAGGATGGCAACCCGCAAACTCGACGATGTCTGCGAAATCGAGGCGATGGATTTCCTCAAGATCGACGTGCAGGGCTCGGAGCTTGCGATTTTCCAGAATGGGCGGCGGCGCCTGGCCGAGGCGGCTGTCATCCAGACCGAAGTCTCGTTTGTCCCGCTGTACAAGAAACAGCCTGTGTTCGGCGAGATCGACCTGGAACTGCGCGGCCAGGGCTTCATTCCGCACGCCCTGACCGAGTTCAACCGGCGCATGATCTGGCCGTTGCACGGCACCGATCCATTTGCGGCGATCCATCAGTTGGTCGAAGCCGACGCGGTGTATGTCCGCGATTTCACCCGGCCCGACACGATGAGCGACGAGCAGCTCAGGCATCTCGCCCTGGTGGCCCATCACTGCTACGGCTCCCATGATCTCGCGGCCATCTGCATCCAGCATCTGATCCATCGCAAGACGCTGGAGCCGGAAGCGGGCAGCCGTTATTTCGACATGATCCGCACCACCCGCGGCGGCAGCACGGTCCGCGACGCTGGCGCGGCGGAGCCGGCGAAGGTGTGAGGGGCGAGGGGTCTCTACAAATTCAGTGTCATCGTCGGGCTTGACCGGACGATCCAGTAAACGCCGAGTTCAGTAATAGAAATGAAGCGGTACGACGTGAACAATCGTACGTCTTGGTTCGCCGTGATCTCAATCATGGGTACTCTCGGTTACCGGATCGCCCGGTCCTTCGGCCGGGCGATGACACCGGTGGGGATGATGCGCGCGCGATAAGAAGTCGAAGCACTTCTGCAAACTCTGCGTAACAACGAAAAACGGCCGGGCCTCGATCGAGGACCCGGCCGTTGCCGTTTGTTGTCGCTGCGATCGTGATCCGCTGATCTCTCACCGGATCACGATCTCATATGCTTCCTTACTTCGCGCCGCCGGTCACGCCCTGACAGCCGTCGATCTGCGCACCCGACGGGTTGTACGCCGCGATCGCGCTCGGCAGGCCGCCCGCAACGCTCGTCGTCAGGTAGACGCTCAGGGCGTTGGTCGCCCATGCGGGATCGAGCTCGTGGAAGCCGTTGTTGCGGATGACCTTCGCGACATTCGGATCATACCCCGGTGAGTTGGCATTCGACGTCGCCGGATTGTAGGCCGGCAGCGCGTCGATCGATCCGCCGAACAGCCAGGCCAGCCAGTTCTTCAGGACGGGCACCCGGGTGCCGGTGGCATCGCTGTAGCAGCTGTAGACGTTGATGTAGCTCGCACCCGTGAGCGGATAGACATTCTCCGCCACGAGCGGGACGCCGATCACCGACAGGCCGCTGTAGTTGACGCCGGCGATCACGGTTCCGGCGGCATAGCGCTGCCCGTAGATATTCCAGGCATTGTAGCCGCCATCCAGCGCCGGAGGCGTCAGGCCGCTGAAGGCCTGAGCGGTGTTGTCCGGCGTCGGCGGCACGAAGTTTTGACCCGACTGGCCCGGATGATAGACGCCGAGGAGGCGCTGCACCTCGTTCTGGACGCTGGCCGACCGCGGAGCCGGGCCGGAGAGCATGACGCCGGCGACTTCCTCGGTCACCGTCGTCGCATAGGGCTGGGTAAAGTCGGCGCTCAGATAGCCGATCCGGCCGGCGAGAAGGGAGCCGGTTCCGATCTTCAGCGCCTGCTGGTTGGCGCCCTCGGCGTTGATCCAGCGCGGATCGGGCCGCTCGGAATCGTCGTCCACATCGTACGTATCGTTGTGGTCGTGATAGGCCTCGCCCTTCACCGCCTTGATGTTGTTCAGCAGGTTGCGGAACTTGCTCGAGGGCAGGTTGGCGGTGGTGGCGCCGTCGACGCCGACGCCGGTGAAGATCTTCTTGTAGTTGTAGGTGCCGGTCGGGTCGAGCAGCGGGCAGAGGTTGGCGAGGTAGTTGGTCAGGATGTAGCTCGTGCCGGCGTCGTCGGAGCGGTAGACCACCTTGATGGGCAGGCGGCGGCTGGTATAGCTGACCGGGGTCAGGGTGCCGTTGGTGTTGTCGTCATAGAAGTGCTGGAACTGCTGCACGCCGTTCTCGTCGAGATAGGGGATCAGGGTCGAGGTGTCGTTCCAGTCCGTCACCGTGGCCGAGAAGATCGCGCAGAGCTGCGCCGAGGAGAGCTGGATCGCGCCGCCGGCCTGGGTGTTCGGCGACAGCGCCGACTGGTTGGTCCAGGCCGCGCCGGTGAGGGAGTTCGCGGTGTTGACCGCGACGGCGACGGGCACTGCCATGGCCGGGATCTGGATCGGCGTGCCGACGGCCGCGGTGTTGAAGCTCACCGCCGTGCTGATCTTCGCCGCGATCAAGAGCGTGTTCTGCCAGTTGGTCGTCGGCAGGAAGCTGCCGAACGAGACCGTGGTCAGGCTGGCGACGGGGCTCGCCAGCGGCATGTCGCTGGCGGCGAAGTCGAGCCGCGGATACGGATAGCTCGAGAAATTGGCGTTGGCCGTGTCGCGATACGGCGGCTTTGCGGAGGGCTTGCGCACCAGCGCCGGCGCCGAGTCCGGGCTGCCGCGGAACAGCTGTTTCGGATCGTTGGCGATGTAGGCGCGCTGGCCGTTGCCGGCGCCGACGGCGGCAAACAGGCCCTCGACCGTGGTCGAGAACTGCGTGCAGCTCGTCGGCAGCAGGTTCGGGCTCGGCGGCGAGAAGGTGAAGCCCGGCGAGAAGGTCTGGCCGTCATTGGCGAGGGTGGCGCCCTCGTAGCAGTCGAAGATCTGCCGCAGCGCCAGCGATGGCAGCGTGCTGCCGCCGCCGAAGAGGCCGGTCTGGGCCGCGGCCGGCTGCGCCGCGCCGATCACGGCGACGGCCGACAGCACGACCAGCGAGGTCGAGCCCAGCAGGCGCCCGGCAAAGGATCTCTTAGTCATCTTTATGCTCCCTGTTTCACGATGTGATGCGCCGTCGCGCGACCCGCCTCATGGTCTCGGGACCGGAAAAGATCTTGTTCGATGCGGTGAAGTGGATGGTGATGAAGAAGACCTTCGGGGGAAGTCCTTAAAGACCATGGGGCAGCAAGACGCGCAGGACCAACCGGCCCTCCGCGCCGTATCGACAACGACGCCAGTGCAGTGCTCGCATCCCTAAGACAATTTGAATCGATCCAAGGCGCAGCGATTTTCGCCTTATTTTTAGGGGTGCGCGACGTTTTCGCGGTGCTTGCGCAGTCGTCGTGTCGTTGTCATGTCCGCACCTTTTTCTCGTTGTTGCCGGGCTCGTCCTCAGCGACTTCGGCTTCGCCGAAGTCGCTGAAACAACCCCGATCAGGGAAGCAGTGCGTTTGACATCGTGATCATGGACTCAGTGCGTCCGTAAGCGAGGTCACCGGGACAAGCCCGGTGGCGACGAATAGAGAGTTAGAAGGCCTAACTAGAGGACAGTCGCGCACAAAAAAACCGGGCGCCTCGATCGAGGCGCCCGGCTGAGTTTGTCGTTGAACGTCGTCGGCGCTGGCTTACAGCGCGCCGCTGGCGCTGGCGCAGTTGGTGCCGGCTGTGCCCCCAATGGCGATTCGTTCGGCGCTGGAGGGGCTCAGGTACTTGTTCCTGATGATGGTCGCGTAGGCGGCCGGCACCGGGTTGAACCCGACGTTCTGGATCACGCCCGTGAGCAAGGGGTTGCTGGCAGCGTAGTGCCAGGTCAGGTAGTTCGTCAGACTGGTGACGCGATTGACGGGGTCGGTGGGTTGCTCTCCTGTCGGGAGTTTGTAGCAGCTATAGAGGAACATGAACGCGGTGCCGCTGAGCGGATAGGCGTTCGCCCTGTTGGTGAGCGGCAGCACAGACTTGCCGGTCACGCTCACACCGCCCTGGGTCACCGAGCCGAAGACGTTGTTGTAGATGTTGAAGTCAACCCAGGTCCAGGTCGTGGCCGGCACCCGCAGCCGGGTGTCGGTCCACGCGTTGAGGGCACCGGCCGGTGTCGGCGCGATGAACTCCAGAGTTGTAGGTGTCGTGTTGTCCGGAACATAGATGCCGGCGATGCGCAGCTGTTCGTTCTGCAGCGCTGCCGAATACGGTGCCGTGACGGTCCCCCCCGCCGCGGTCGGGACGTTGGTGGTGTACGGCTGGGAGAAGTCGGCGCTGACGTATCCGATTCGGCCCGAGTTGGTTGCGTCGGTGCTGACATTGGATGCCACGTTGCCGCTTCCCGTTTGGGCGATCCACTGCGACGTGACGGCCGAGTTGTTGATGTTGGCGATCAGGGTCGCAAAGCTCGTGCTCGGAAGGTTCGTGGCGCCGAAGATCGTCGCATACGTGGAGGAGATCTGCGGGCAGACGGCCTTGAGATAGTTGGTCAGGATGAAGCTCGTGCCGCTGCCGTCCCCGCGATACACGACCCTGATGGTCTTGGAGGTCGCCGAGTAAGGCTGCGCCACGCCCGAAGGGTCTTTGTTGGCGTCGTTAAAGGCCCCGAGCTGTGGCGTGCCGGCGCTGTCGAGGTACGGGACCTTGTTGGGAGTGGTGTCGTTCCAATCGGTCACCAGGCCCGAGAAGATCGCACACATCTGCGCCGTGGTGAGCTGGATGGCGGCGCCTTGGTTGGCTTGGGTGCCTGGCGTGGTGCCCGCGCCTGTGACCGCCGAGTAGACGCTGCTTATTGTTGTTGTTCCGCTAACGGTGGTCATCCCGTTCGTGTTGACGACGATCGCGACGTTGACCTCGAACGCCGGAACCTGGATCGGCGCGCCATAGGTGGTGGGGTTATAGGCAACAGCCGTCGAGGTGCCCACGGTGATAGCGGGGGCCACGCCGCCGGTGGTCGACCAGCTTTGCGCCGGGGTGAAGGTGAACGACACCGTCGTAAGGGTCGTGGCACCGGTGGCAATCGCCAGCGGCGAGTCCGACATGCCGACGTCGACACGCGGATATGGATAGCTGCCGAAGATCGTCGCCGGAGAGCCCGTATTCGAAAAGTCGATGATCGGCGGCTTGGCCGCCGGCAGGAACATGGTGGTGATCGTTGACGTCATCACCGAGCCTGCGGTCACTGAGCCGCTATACCACTGCTGCGGGTTGTTGGCGATGAAGCCGCGGGTGCCGTTGCCGGAGCCGACGCCGGCATACAGGCCGTTCACCACCGTACTCACGGTGCAGGTGGTCGGCAGATGGCCCGGTGCCGGGAAGCCGCCAAACTGGTAGCCGTCGTTGGCCGTGGCGCCGAACCCGAAGCCGACGGTGCCGCCCGTGTAGCAGTCGAGAATCTGCCGGAAGGCTTCCGAGGCGAGCGTGCTGCCGGCGAAGTAGATCGGCTTGGTGGCCGAGGAGGCGCCCGCGTTCGCGGGCACGGTGGCCGACGAGGCGAGCAGCGCGAGCACCGACGCGGTGCCGAGCAGGTATTTGGACGATTGCATTTTCATGTCTCAGGTCCTGTGGGGTTTGTAACCAGCGGCGCGCGTCGTCATCCCGTCGTCACGAGAGTGCAAAGTAATGTTCAAGATTTGATGAAGTAATATTATGCATATCTGTCACAGTCACAGCGATGACATATGAAGATTGCAAGTCACTCACGCGTCGAAGTTATGTCTCCGTCGTCGATGATTGGCTAACATCTAATAGACAACATGAGCCTTGACCTCGCGCAGAGAAAATTTCGAGTCATGGTTGGAAAAATAACTTGGCAATACTCTGAGAAATGATCTATGGAATCCCGACCTGATGACCGTCTTCCGGCGGTGCCATCGACGCGGGAATTGTTTCAAGCGAGGCCTCCCACATGGAAGACAATTCAGGCGGGCGCCTCGCGATACGCGTGGAGCATGGCGGCCATGCAATTCTGGCACGGCCGGTGCCGTCATCATCCGCCGCAAGATCGCCCGCAATCAACGGAGGCGAGCGTCCGTCCGCCAATCTGCGGCGCGCACAGGAGCTGCACCAGCAGGGCGTCGCGCATGGGCAGCAGGATCGCTGGCGTCAGGCGCTGCGCGCATTCAACGAGGCGGCGCGGCTCGCGCCCGACCAGCCCGCCTTCAACTACTGCAAGGGTGTGGCGCTGTGCCGGCTCGATCGCTTCGACGACGCGCGCGAGGCGTTCATGGCGGAACTCAGGGTGACGCCGACCCACGCGCCGGCGCTGACCGAGATCGGCACGTGTCTGGCGCGCACCGGGCGCACCCGGGATGGTATCCCCTATCTTCAGGAAGGGCTGCGCCTGCTGCCCAACATGCCGCTCGCGCAATACAGTCTCGGTCTTGCGCTGCTCACCGAGAACCGGCGCAGTGAGGCGCTCGCGGCGCTCGACAAGGCGATCGAGCTCGATGCGGGCTACGTGGAGGCCTATCGCACACGCGGTCTCGCCTATGTGATGGACGGTCAGTTCGACAAGGCGGTCGACGATCTCCGCGCCGCCTCCACGCTCGACAGCCAGAACTACAAGGCGATCATCGAGCTCGGCGTGAATTTCGGGCTGGCGGTGCGCGACAAGCAGGCGGGGCGGCTGTTCGAACTCGCCGCCGACAGCGCTCCGACCGTGGCTCTGCCGCAGTACATGTACGGTCAATTCCTGATCAATCACCGCCAGTTCGAGCGTGGCTTGAGTTATGTCGATCGCGCGCTCGCACTCGATCCGCTGCAGGGCGAGCATCATGTCGCCCGCGGTTTCGGATTGCTCGGGCAGGGCCGCATCGAGGACGCTGTCGCTGCCTATCGGCGGGCGGGCGAGCTCGATCCTGCCAACCCCGGCTTCGCCGGAACGCTGCTGTTCGCGCTCCAGCACAAGCCGGGCGTCACGCGCGACGAGCTCTTGCACGCCCACAGGCGGTGGGCGACGCTGTATCGGCCGACCGCGCCCATGGATCGGCTGGCGTTTCCGAACACGCCGGATCCGACGCGCAAGCCGCGACTTGGCCTGGTGTCGGCGGATATGCATCGTCACGCCGTGTCGTTCCTGGTCCTGCGCGCGTTCGAGGCGCTCGCCGCGCTCGGCTACGAGATTTGCTGCTACAAGACCGACAGCAAGCGGCAGGACGACGATTTCAGCGAACGCTACAAGGAGATCTCGGTCTCCTGGCGCGATGTGTCCGGGATGGACGGGCCGGCGCTGGGGCAGCAGATCCTCGATGATCGGATCGATATCCTGTTCGATCTCGCCGGCCACACCGCCGGCAACCGCCTGTCGCTGTTCGCCACGCGCGCGGCGCCGATCCAGCTCGGCTGGGCCGGCTATGTCGGCACCGTCGGGCTCGACACCTATGACGGCCTGATCGCCGATCCAGTGGAAATTCCGCCGGAGCATGACGCGAGTTATATCGAGCGTCCGATCCGCCTGCCGGACTGCTACGTCTGCTATCATCCGCCCGAGAAAGCCCCCGAGGTGCTGCCGCTGCCGAGCGCGAATGGCGGCCGCTTCACATTCTGCTGCTTCAACCGGCCGGCGAAGCTCAACAGCGAGGTCGGCAAGGCCTGGGCGCGGATTCTCGAGCAGGTGCCGGATTCGCGAATCCTCATGGTCTATGGCGGTCTCGGCGAGGCGAGCACGCGCGACGCCATCTACAACGTGCTCGGCCAGGGCGGCGTGCCACGCGAGCGTGTCGAGCTTGTGGGCGAAGCCGAGCAGCCGAAGATCTTGCAGGCCTATTGCGACGTCGACCTCGCGCTCGATCCGTTCCCCTATTCGGCGGGCGTGACCACGCTTGAGGCGATGTGGATGGGCGTTCCGACCGTGACCTTCGTCGGCGACACGTTCGCCGGCCGCCACTCCGCGGCCCACCTGACCGCAGCCGGGCTCGGCAGCTTCTGCACGACCAGCATCGACGACTACGTCGCCATGGCGGTCGACTGGACCCGCCGGCGTGACGAACTCGCCGACCTGCGCTCCGGTTTGCGCGCCCGCGTCGCCGCGTCCCCCCTGTGCGACGCGCCGCGCTTTGCCGACAACCTCTCACGCGAACTGATGCGGCTGTGGACCGAATGGTGCGAGGCCAAGACCGCGCGGGGCGCGGCTTAGGACAATTTACTCGTCGTCACCGGGCTTGACCTCTGCGACTCGGCGAAGCCGAGTCGCAGAGGTGACCCCGCTTAGGGGCGCACTGCCTTCCTGATCGGGATGGCCGGGACGAGCCCGGCCATGACGAAAAAAAGTGGACAAGCTGAAAGAAGGACCGTGCCGATGTTGAAAGCAGCGAGCGGCGAGGCGCTGGCGTTGGGGGCTTCGATGCTGAAACATGCGTCGGCCGAACGGCGGGTGGAATTCATCCAGACCGTCATGAACCGCGGCCTCGATCTCTATCAGAGCGGCCAGTTCGACAGCGCCGAGGTCTTGTTCGAGACCGTGGCATCGGAACCCACCGCGCGGCCGCGGGTCCAGCTCATCCGCGGCGTAATCGCGCTGCAACGCGGCGAGGATGAACGGGCGCTGGACTTGCTCGAGGAGTCGATCCAGCTCAACCCGGCTGATAGCGAGGCGCACGCCAATCTCGGTCTGCTGCTTCTCAAGGTGCGCCAGCATCCGCAGGCACTGGCCGCGTACGCCGCCGCGCTGACGTTGCGGCCGAACAATATCGCGGCGCTGTTTGGTCTCGCCCGTGCGCTGACGACCCTGGATCTGATGGATTTCGCCCACGACGCGTTCCGCGACACGCTGGCGTGCGCGCCCGACTATGCCGACCCCGTGGTCGACTTTGCCGTTCTGCTCAACGATATGGGCCGAAGGGACGAGGCGGTCGTGCTGCTGCAAGACGCGCTTGCACGGCATCCCGAGCACGCAAAGCTGCACGTGATGCTGTTCATCTGCCTGTTCGTCCGTGGCGACTGGCGGGCGGCGTGGCCGCACAACGAGTGGCGGCTCAAGGAACCGGAAGTCAGCAAGCATCTGTTGCCGACCGACCGGCCATGCTGGCAGGGCGAGGATCTCGCCGGCAAGACGATCCTGCTGCAATCCGAGCAGGGCTTCGGGGACACCATCCAGTTCGTGCGCTATGCGCCGATGATCAAGGCGCGCGGCGGCCGGGTGATCCTGCGTGTGCAAGGGCCCTTGCTGCCGCTGATGCGAACGGTCGACGGCATCGACGACGTCTTCGATACCGAGGAAGAGGCAGCGGCGTTTGATGTGCATGTGCCGCTCATGTCGTTGCCGCTGATCTTTGGAACGCAAAGCGATGCAGTTCCTGCGACGGTTCCCTACATCACGCCTGATCCGGACCTGGTCGCGCGGTGGCGCAAGCGGCTCAATGATAGCCTTGGCGCCCACTCCGGTCTTTCCGTCGGCCTGGTCTGGCAGGGCAATCCGGCACACCCCTACGACTGGCGCCGCTCGTTGCGGCTCGATCGCCTGCGGCCCTTGTTCGACTGCCCGGGCACGCGCTTTGTCAGCCTGCAGGTCGGGCCCGGACAGAACCAGCTGACCGAGTTCGATATTGGCATCGTCAATGCCGGTGCACAAATCGACGCCACATCGTTCGCCGATGCCGCGGCGATCATTGCCAATCTCGATCTCGTCATCTCCATCGACAGCGCCATTGCCCATTTGGCCGGTGCGATGGGCAAGCCGGTCTGGATTCTGCTCGCCAAAGGCAGCGACTGGCGCTGGCTCAGGGATCGTGACGATACACCCTGGTATCCGCAGGCGCGGCTGTTTCGGCAGGCCGAAGCGGGCGATTGGGGCGATGTGGTCGAGCGAGTGCGTGCGGAAATGTGGTCAACAGCCGGCGCCGCAGTGCCACTGTCGCAGGAGAGGATCGCGCTGCCACGTGCATCGGATGCGGTCCTCTGCGATGCGCTGTTCGTTGAGGGCTGTCGCCAACAGAAGGTAGGCAATCTTGGTCGTGCGAAGAAGCTGTTCGAGCATGTTCTTTCCCTTGATCCCGAGCATGGGAACACGCTGTGCAATCTCGGTGCGCTGGAGCTCGGTTCGGGCGACGGAGAGCTCGCACTCAGGCGGCTGCAGGTGGCGGTGAGGTTGGCTCCTGATCTCGCGCTGGCACGGACACTGCTGGCCGACGCGTTGATGGCCGCTCAGAAGACGGAACAATCGCTTGCCCAGTATCGCAAGGCGATCGAGCTCGCACCTACCAACGCGGATGCCCACGCCGCCTATGCCAGCGCCCTGCGCAAGCTGGGAGATGGCGAGCAGGCGGATATGCATGCCGATACGGCAAGGCGCCTGATCCATGAGCATTACAGCAAGGCGCTGGAACTTGCCCCCAATGATGACGCGTTGCACGCCGCATACGCCCTCGCGCTGTGCGAGCTCGGTGACATCGACAACGCCATGATGCATTTTCTGGCGGCGACCAAGATCAATCAGCAACAATCGGCGGAGTTCTACGAGGCGCTTGGGCGCGCCTGTGCCGCGCGCGGCAACTCGCAGGGCGCGGAAATCAGCCTGAAACATGCGCTTGCACTCGATCCGCAGCGTGTTACCGCCCATTGCGCGCTTGGCGATCTTTATTGTGTGCTCGATCGCCCCGACGATGCAGAGACCAGTTTCCGCGGAGCGCTGAGCATCGATGCGGGAAGTGCCGTGGCCTTGCGTGGCATCGAACGTGTGCAGACGTCGCACCGGACCATGGCCATCAACGGCATGTCGTGACATGCGCTTCGTTGCGAACGATCGCAGTCACGCTCGCGCAGAAGCTTGCACCGCCGACGGTATTTGCGGATGTACGATCATCGCCCCAACGAG
Source organism: Bradyrhizobium sp. Arg237L (assembly GCF_029990105.1). Taxonomy (NCBI): domain Bacteria; kingdom Pseudomonadati; phylum Pseudomonadota; class Alphaproteobacteria; order Hyphomicrobiales; family Nitrobacteraceae; genus Bradyrhizobium; species Bradyrhizobium sp. Arg237L. The sequence goes on from NZ_JAQMIL010000039.1 coordinate 65,799, forward strand.
CGCGGCATTCTTGCCGCTCGTTTCGTGCGCAAGAAATCAAACGTGTGTCATTGACCGTTGCGTAGTGCGTCACGAAACCAGCACGCGTTATGGTTTCATTTCCATGTCATCAACCTTGGCTAGAAACGGCGCGACCGAATTGAAGCGTGTCAAATGCCGCGGTTGGGGATGGGGCCCCTGCAATGAGCGACACCAATCGAACGGCGTTGCTCACGCTCCTCGTCGCAAGTTACGACGATCTCAAACAGCGTTTGACACGACGGACCGGATCCGCGGATCTCGCCAACGAGGCTTTGCAGGACACGTTTCTGCGCTTGAGCAAAGCGGACGGTATCGGACCCGTTCGCGATCTGCATGCATATCTGTTCCGAGTGGCGATGAGTGCCATCAGCAACCGGCGCGTTGCGGAGCGCCGCCGCCGTACCGTTTCGGAGACCGATGCACTGTTCGATCTGGTCGACGACAGCCCTGGCCCGGAAAGAATTATCGAAGCCCGCTCCGAGATCAACGCGCTCAAGCAGGTGATCCAGGAGCTGCCCGCTCGCCGTCGGGAGATTCTCATGGCGATATGTGTTGACGAGGTGCCATTACGGCAGGTGGCGGAGCGGTTCGGCGTCAGCGTGCGCACGATACAGGTCGAGCTCAAGCAGGCAATGGTGCATTGCGCGGTTTGTCTCGAGCGCGGCGCGCGGATGCCGGGAAGCGCGTTCCAGCGCCGAAGTCCGTTCGGCCAGCGGGATCGCTCATCGCGAATTCCACTGAGCGATAACGATACGCTTGCCCGGCGATTGCCATTCGGCGGCGGCAGGTGAGATGTAATGGGGAGGCAGGCTCACACCGTCCGATCTGCCGAGGTGGCTACACCATGTTTGACGCTTGAGCTGCGAAGCCTTCGCCACCCGCATCGGATACTCTCAAATCCGAGATCAAGCCGCCTGCAGTCGTACGGCGTAGTCGACCAACCAAAGGGCGGGACACAGGAAGGCTCCAAACGGCAGTTTTGTCGTGCGCGCGACGGAATGGTCACGCAGCCGTGTCAGCAGCACGGCGATCAACGCGGCGCCGGTTGCCAATGCGAAGCACAGCGGCACCATGTCGAGCGGGAGCCACGCGCCGATGGCGGCCGCGAGCTTGACGTCGCCGAGCCCCAGGCCTTCGCGCTGCCGCAGCCATCTGTAGGTCCGGCGCATCAGCCAGAGTGCCGCGGCAACCAGGATGGCACCGCCCAGTGCGGTGGTCAGTGCACTCCAGCGATCGAACGGATCGAGCACGGTCGTGGCAACAAGCCCTGCGAAGAGGGCGCTTCCGGTGACGATGTCGGGAAGCAGGAAGTTACGCGCGTCGATATCGGCGCCGGCAATCATCAGTGTGCCGAGAACGGTCGACGCCAGCGCGTGCGGCCATGGCAGCGTTGCAGCGGAGACCAGCGCGACGGCCGCAAATCCGCAAAGCAGCACGGTGCGGTTAGGATGCAGGGCCTCCGAAGTTACATCATCATCGGCGTGCTCGTCGATCGTCATCGTCGCCTCATGTCGCTTCGCGCTGTGGAAGAACCTGCCGTGCGGGCCAGGCATGTCGGAGCTGTGCAATGCTAGCGCACGAAAACAATGCGACTGCGACAGCAGCCGTGCCGCCGAACGATTTCATGACCTATCTCGCGGGAAGGGGCGCGTTGCGCGATGGCCAGAGGGAAGACGGAGCGCGTCGCGTCCGTAACGGCGACGGGTCGGCTGGCCATACCGACTGGAGTGCCGTCACCAGGCTCACGCCTTCGGCACTGGCCGACGAACTGGCCAGTTTCTATCGATGCGACCGGGTCCGGCGCGACGATCTAGTCGAGGGGCGCTTCGCCGGCGGTGAGATGTCGACGCGGTTCCTCAAGGAGGAGCGCCTCTTCCCTTACGCGACCGCGGCCGGAACGTTGCGTCTCGCAGTGGCCGCTCCGATCGACGATGAGACGTTGCGAGCGGTCGAACTCGCGCTGCGCAGGCCGATCGTGCTTGCCGTGGCGACTGCCGATGATTTGGAAGCCGCGCTTTCGTTACGACTCGAGCCCGATCAGCCGAGCGATACCCCGCAAATCGGCACGGGCGCAGGCGAGGATGATCTTGACAATTTGCGCGACCTCGCGCGTGGCGCGCCGGTGGTGCGGGCGCTCGATGACCTGCTGCGCCTGGCGGTCGAGCAGCGGGCGACCGATCTGCACATCGAGCCGGCTGGCAATGCGCTGCAGGTTCGGCTGCGCGTCGATGGCATGCTGAAGAACGTGCCGGCGCCGCCGATGAGCATGGCCAAGGGCATCCTGTCGCGCCTCAAGATTCTGGCCAGTCTCAACATCACCGAGCGCCGCCTGGCGCAGGACGGACGCGCGCATATCGTTGTCAGTGGCAGCGAGATCGATCTGCGGGTCGCCACCATGCCGACGATGCATGGTGAATGCGCCGTCATTCGCCTGTTGCGCAAAGGGGCAGGCCTGGTATCGCTCGACCAGATCGGCCTCAGCGCGCGTGACGAGACGATCCTGCGCAAGGCGTTGCTGGCCCCTTACGGAATGGTGATCGTCACCGGACCGACCGGATCGGGAAAGACCACCACGCTTGCGGCGTCACTTGCGGTGATCAACGAGCCGACCCGCAAGATCGTTACCATCGAAGATCCCGTCGAGTACCAGATTTCGGGCATCAACCAGACCCAGGTGCATCCAGGCATCGGGCTCACTTTCGCATCGGCGCTGCGTTCGTTCATGCGGCTCGACCCTGATGTCATCATGGTCGGCGAGATGCGCGATTCCGAGACGGCCCATATCGGTGTCCACGCTGCGCTGACCGGCCATCTGGTGCTGACGACGCTGCACACCAACACCGCGGCTGGCGCCATCACGCGTCTGATCGACATGGGGATAGAGAGCTTCCTGCTGGCGTCCTGCGCGCGGGTGATCGTGGCGCAGCGGCTGGTGCGGATCCTGTGCGATCACTGCAAGGAAAGCCACTCGCTGTCAGCGGCGGATATCGCCGCTGACGAGCGCTATGCAGCGCTCGGCATCGAGGCCGGCGAGGTGGTCTGCCGGCCCAAGGGCTGCGACTGGTGCGGCTTCACCGGTTTCCGCGGACGCAAGGGCGTGTTCGAGATCATGGAGATCGGCACGGCGCTGCGACGGTCAATCGGCCCGAAAACCGACTCCACCGACCTCGAAACCGCGGCGCGGCGCGAGGGCATGACCACGATGACCGAGGACGGCATCAACAAGCTACGTGCCGGGCAGACCACACTCGATGAAATCTTCCGCCTGACGACGAGCCTGTAGGGCGATCATGCCACACTACCGCTACCGCGCGTTGACCAAGGCCGGCGAGATCATTCTCGGTGATGTCGACGCGCCCTCGCGCGAGGAGGTGCTGCGGCGCATCGAGTATCTCGGCCACTTGCCGGTCGAAGCGGAGATCGCGGGCGGCGGCGCGCGGCGCAGCGGCATCTCAAGCAGCGGATTGCCGCGCCCGCGCGAACTCACCACCTTCATGCGCCTGCTGGCGCTGCTGCTGCGGTCCGGGCTGACGCTCGAAGCTGCGCTGCAGACTCTGGAGGACGACACCAACAAGGCGGTAGCCCGCTTCGCTGGCGGCCTGCGCTCGGCGGTCTCGGGTGGCGACGGCTTTGCGGAAGCGCTGGAGCGCCACGACTCCATCATCGAGCCGATCTACATCGCCATGGTGCGGGCGGGCGAGGCGTCCGGCAAGCTCGAGGTGGTGCTGCGGGCGATCGTCGAGGACCGCACCCGGCGCGAGCAGTTGTCGCAGCGGATCAGCGCGGCGATCCGCTACCCGATGTTCCTGGTCGGGTCGGCGGTGCTGATCCTGTTCTTCTTTCTGCTTTATGTGGTGCCGCAGTTCGAGTCTGTCTTCACGGAGCTGCGCGGAAAGCTCAACGCGGGCGCCGCCTTCGCGCTGACGATGTCGACTTGGCTACGCGCCAATCTCGACACCTTCCTCGGCGTCTGTGCCGCCATGCTGCTGGTCGGCTGGCTGATCCTGCGGCAACAGGGGGCGCGGGCGTGGCTCGTGGGTGCGCTCGCCTCCATTCCCGGCGTGGCCGGGGTGATGAACGACCGTCGCACCGCCCGCTTCGTTGGCACCCTGGGGCTATTGGTCGAGAACGGCGTGGCGCTCCCCGCCGCGCTGAAGATCCTGCGCGACATCATTACCGAGCCGCGCTACGCGGCGGCGGTCGACCAGGTGCACGAGCAGGTCCGTAACGGCCGCCGCTTCATCGAGGCGCTCGCCGAGAGCGATCTCGTGCCGCCGCTTGCGGTCCGCATGCTGCGGGTCGGTGACGAGACCGGCGACCTCTCGGCGATCGCGCAACACGCCGCACAATTCTATGAGCAGCGGCTCGCCATCGGTCTCGACCGGCTGATGGGCGCGATCGGGCCGATCACCATCATCGCGGTCAGCATCGGTGTCGGCACGCTGATCGTGTCGATCATGAGCGCGCTGCTCAGCATCACCGAGCTTGCGATGTAGGGGCGGCCGATGGCGCGAGCAGGCATCAACGATCGGCGTGCGGGCTCGACCCTGATCGAGGTGATGGCGGTGATGCTGATCATCTCCATTCTCGCCACGCTGGTGGTGACGATGGTGCCCGGCACCGGGCGGGCGAACATGAAGGCGCTGACGCTGCAGACCGCGGCGCTGCTGCGGCGTGAACGGCTCGCGGCGATTCTCACCGGGCAGAGTCGCAGCGTTTCGCTCGATGCAAGGGAGCGGCAGCTTGTTGGGGAGAGCGGGGTTATCGCGATTCCCCGCGACGTGGTGCTCGATGTGGTCGGTGTCGACGCGCGATGGTCGGGACGGCAGGCGGTGGTCCGGTTCGAGCCGGACGGCGCCTCGACCGGCGCGGTGCTGAAGTTCTCGTGGCAGGGAGTGCGCTATGAGGTCGATGTCAACTGGTACAACGGTCGCGTGGCGATCGATCTGCCGTGACCACGCCGCCGCGCGCGGAGGGTTCACGCTGATCGAGGCGCTGGTCGCGATGGCTCTGCTCTTGGCGTTCGTGTCGGTGCTCGGTCCGCATCTGTTTTACGCGCGCCGGATCGCCGACAAGCTCGACGGCCGCATTGCCGCGCAGACGCTGCTGCGCGCGATCCTCGATGCGCCCGTCGACCGCATGGCGCTCGCGAAGGGGCCGCGCGACGGCGAGACGGCCGGCCTGCGCTGGACGGTCACGGCCGAGCCGATGTTCGTCGACGGCATGGTGCCGCAGGAGGGAAGCCTGATGCAGACCGTGGTGGACAAGTCCAAGGAGAAGCCGAACGAGCCCCCCGCCAAGCGCCGGAGCTGGATCGCCTACCGCGTGAGCGCGAAGGTGTCGTGCGGGCCCGGGCAGGTGGTCAGCGCCGAGACGCTGCGGCTGGGACCGAGGGACGAAGAATGACCGCGAAACCAACTCTTCCGAAACGCGGCCTGCCGAAATCAACGCTGCGCGGCGTGCGGGGTTTCACCCTGATCGAGGTGCTCGCCGCACTGGCGATCGGGTCGGCCGTGATCGTCGCGACCGCGGCCCTCATCCACAACGTCGCCCTCAACTTCGATCGCCGCACCGGCGTGGTGGGCCGGGCGGACCAACTGCTGCTTGCGATCGAGCGCCTGGCGGCGGATTTCGGCGCGGCTCGTCTGGTGCCGCAGTCTCTCGCTCCGCAGTCCGCGGGCGGTGGCAATCGGAGGGCCGCCTTCGTCGGCGGGTCCACCGAAGTCAGGTTCGTTGCGGCCGGCGGCACCGTGGCCGGGCTGCAGGGCGAGGAGGTGGTCAGCCTGACCGTCGAGGAGCGGGATGACAGGAGCCAGCTCGTGCGCCGGCGCGCGCCATGGCCAGGGCCGCGCATGCCGTTCGAGAACGTCGCGCTGCGCGACCCCGTTCTGCTGCTCGAGGGGAAGGTCGAGATCGCGTTCGCCTTCGCCAGCCTTGCGACGGACGGGACCGTGACCTGGAGCGACACCTGGAGCGGGCAGCCGCTGCCGCCGCGCCTGGTGCGGCTCTCGATCCGCGACCGCGCGAGCGGCGCCGAGCTCGTGCCCGCCGTGCAGTTTGCGCTCCGTGCCGATGCGCCGATCGGCTGTGCGCGGCCGGGCGCCAAGGCGACGTGTCTGACCGGCCGCGGGTCCAAATCGGCGAAGGAGCAGCCGGCGAAGGAGGCCGAGCCTGCGAAGGACCAGCCGGCGGGGGCGCGCGGATGAGCCGCCGAGACAATCAGCGCGGCATGGTGCTGCTCACGGTGCTCTGGGCGATCGCGCTGTGCTCGGCGCTGGCAATGGCGACGTCGACCACGTTTCGCAGCCTCGTGGGGATCGTCGGCATCGACCGCGAGCGTGTGCAGGCCGATGCGCTGCTGACGGCAGGACTTGAGGCCGCGGCCGGCATGGTGGCCGCCATGCGCGATGCGCCACTGGTCGCGCGTGGCACCACCATTACGCTGTCGACCGGACAGGTGCGCGTCAGCGTCAGCGACGAGGGCGGCCGCATCGACATCGGAAAGGCGCCTGTCGAGTTGCTGGCGTCGCTGTTGCGCTATGTCGGGGCGGAGGATGACGACGCCAACGTTTTGGCCAACAGGATCGTCGATCTGCGTGGTTCGGATCGGCAGGAGCGGCGGCCCAACGAGGCGGCGAAACAGCCGGCGTCGGCCGCCGCCAAGCCCGATCAGGAGATGGCCGAGTCCGATGAGGCGGAGGCCGGGTCCGATCAGCGGGCCGCATCGGCCTCTCCTGCACCGTTCACCGATGTGCGGCAGCTTGCGAGCATTCCCGGAATGAGGGCGGACTGGATGGCGGCGATAGTGCCGCTGATCACCGTGTATGGGAGCGATGGCGTGAACCCACTCACCGCACCGGTCGCGGTGCTCCAGGCGCTGCCGTTTGTCGACGCGGCGCGGCTTGACACCTTCCTCGAGATGCGGCGCGCGCCGCTGGTCGATCCCGAGCGCCTCGCCTTCCTGCTCGGGCCGACGCAGAAGTATCTGAAGGTTCAGCGGCGACAGGTCGTCGCGGTGGATCTCGTCGCTGGAACTGTGAGCGGATACACGGCCAAGGCCAAGGTCTTCATCGTGCTGCTGCCCGACGACAAGCAGCCGTATCGGGTTCTCGCCTGGAACCCGTTGTCGCCGGGGGTGGCAACGGACACTGTCATGCTGATGGGGGCACGCTGATGCGTATCGACATTATTATGGGGCGCTGGATCGACATCCTGGCCCGCCTGTGGCTCGGCTGGCAGGAGCGCCGCCGTGCCCGCAACTGGCTGAAGGTCGCCCAAGACGGCAACAAACAGGACGGTGACAAATGGATCGTTTCTGACGCGAAGAGAACGGGAAGAACGGCGTCAGTTACCGTCCCCGCCGGTGCTCCGCTGCCCGACGACATCGCCCGCGCCGCGCAAAACCGCTTCGTGATCCTGGAACTCGCCGCCGATGAATTCGTCGCGCGCCGGATGAGCGTTCCCGCCCAGGCCCGCGACCTGCTGCCCGGCATCGTCCGCAATCAGATCGAACGCCTGTGCCCCTGGCGCGCGAACCAGGCCGCCTATGGTTTCGATGTCGGACCGAGCGAGGATGCGGCGAGCCTCGACGTACGTGTTCTCGTCACCTCGCGCGCGGTGCTCGACGAGGCTTGCCAGCGTCTGGGTGCGCTGGGGTTGCGGGTCGATCGCGTGGTGGCGGGCGAGCGTCTTGCCGACGCGGCTATCCCCGTCGTGCTGTGGTCGCGGCTCGCCGATGCGACCGACAAGAGCCTTGCACGTATCAGCCATACCATTGGTGGCTTGATCGCCGCCACCGTCTGCATCACCCTCATCGTGAACGTCTGGGGCTTCATGACTGCAGCGTCCGCGGACAGCGAAAGCGAAGATGTCGGGACGCGCATCGCGGCGCTGCAGCGCCAGATCAAGGGCGCTCTCCCCCGGCAATCGATCCCTTCGCTCGCGCCTCCCGAGCGCGCGTGGGCCTTGAAGGAAACGTCGCCCGTGGCTGTGATCGTTGTCGAGGCGCTTTCCCGTGCGCTGCCGGATAATTCTCATCTCACTGAGCTTAATCTCGACGGTGCGACGCTGCGCATCGTGGGCTTCGCCGACGACGCGCCGTCGCTGATTGCTCCGCTTGAGCAGTCAGGACATCTGAAGGATGTGCATTTCTTTGCTCCCACAACACGCGGCGCCGACGGCACGCGCTTCATGTTTCACATCGAGGCGCGCGTCGAGGCGCACGCCAGGATCGACGGAGGCTAGGCCATGCTGAAGCCGAATCTGAAGCTGAAGCTCGATGTCAGCCGCGAGCAGATCTTCGCAGTGGGCGGCTTTTGTGTGTTGCTGATCGTCTGTGCGGTTGCGGTCGCAGCAGCATTGCAGACGCGTAGCGAGGCCTTGCAGGCGCTCGCCGACCAACGCGATCAGCTTGCGAGCCTGCAGGCGCGTTCACGGTCGGCCGCCAATCGAAGCCGGCAGACTCAGCCCTCGGCAGCTCCCGCGCTCGCATTCCTAGATGCGCCCACCAGCGGGCTCGCCACCGCGCAGTTTCAGGCCTATCTGTCGCAGCTTGTGACGGATCAGCACGCCGTTTTGGTCTCGTCCGGGGTTCCGCCGGCGGATCGCGATGACAAAGGCGATATCATTCGGGTGCAGATTGCCTTGAATGCCACGCTTCCCAACCTGCAATCCCTGCTTTATCGCCTTGAAAGCGGCGCTCCCTATGTTTTCGTCGATGCTCTCTTGGTGCAACCGAGCGGTTCCGGCGAGCGCGCAACCGCCGACCCCGTCTTGAAGGTCAATCTGAACGTGCATGCCTTCTGGCGTCGGAAAACTGCTTGAACGATGATGCGATCGGCGGCCGCAAGAGAGCGGCGGATCGACGAGCTATTCCGCGGCAGCTCTCATCTCGCCGCGGAAATAGGCAATCGTCTTCTCGAGCCCGCTTCGAAGCTCGATCCGCGGTGTCCAGTCGAGCACGGTGCGGGCAAGCGAAATATCCGGTTGACGCTGGCGAGGGTCATCGGAGGGCAGCGGCATGAACACCAATCTGCTCCGTGATCCCGTGAGCGCAATCACCTCTTCGGCGAGCTCACGAATTGTGAACTCACGCGGATTGCCGATGTTGATCGGGCCCCTGAAATCATCCGGTGTGTTCATGGTCCGGATCATGGCCTCGATGAGATCGTCCACATAGCAGAAGCTGCGGGACTGGTTGCCCTCTCCGTAGATGGTGATGTCGTCACCCTTGAGCGCCTGAACGATGAAGTTCGACACCACGCGGCCGTCGTTTGGATGCATGCGGGGACCATAGGTGTTGAAGATTCGTACGACCTTGATCCGCAGGCCATGCTGGCGCCAGTAATCGAAGAACAAGGTCTCGGCGCAGCGCTTGCCCTCATCATAGCAGGAACGCAGTCCGATAGGATTAACGCGGCCCCAATAAGCCTCGGGCTGCGGATGAACTTCGGGGTCGCCGTAGACCTCGGATGTCGACGCCTGGAGGATTTTCGCTTTCACTCGCTTGGCGAGCCCCAGCATGTTGATCGCGCCGTGGACACTGGTCTTGGTCGTCTGCACCGGATCGAACTGGTAGTGGATCGGGGAGGCAGGGCAGGCCAGATTGTAAATCGTATCCACCTCGACATAGAGCGGGAAAGTCACATCGTGGCGCATCATCTCGAAGTGCGGGTTGCCGATGAGATGCGCGATATTGGCCCTGCCGCCGGTGAAATAGTTGTCAACGCAAAGCACATCGTGGCCTTGCTCGACGAGCCGCTCGCACAAATGCGAACCAAGAAATCCGGCGCCGCCGGTCACCAACACCTTTGCCACGTTACTCTCTCTTCATGTCCGAAGCCGATGTTGATTGCCAGCTCCACGGCCGTCGCGTTGCCGGAACGTAGCCGGCGACATGGGAGCAATCGCCGCTCTGCGAGCCGAACACAGTCCACTGCGTCACCTTCCAGACCTCGCTGCGGCGCAGTGATGCCCCCGCGATGACGCAGCTATTCCAGGGCGCAACCACGAATTGGATGTCGTAACAGCCCGGCCTGACGCTGGAGACCGTGAAAAATCTGGAAGGCGGCAGCGCTTCGGTAAACTGGTCTGGCCCCCAATGCCGCGCCCCACATGGCGATATATAGAGGTGCTGCAATGGAATGTTCGAAGCATTGACGATGGTGAATTCGGCGGCAGACGCGGCAGAAGAGAGTAGCGCCGCGATCGCAGTCACAATGAGCTGTCTATAAGGCATGTGATGCATGTGGGGTGACGCACTGCGGCCATTCATTGCAGTTTCTGCGAGTGAGCGGATGCCGAAACATAGCGTCGGTACCATTGCAGATTTGTGGCGTTTCGCGTTGTAATTGTCTCGCGCGCTGGATGCTCAAGCGAATAAATACGTGCGATGAGTGTTCGCAAGATGATGATGGTGAAGGCGTAGGGGTCATTGAAGCGAGGTACCGACGAGCCGCTCGCGGACGGAGACGCAAGCGCTCGCTGGGCTAACGAGATCAAGGTCATCGATGTGGGAAACGTTGGCCGCCGACCGGCCGATAGGGCCTGTTAGACGGCTGTCATATCTTCGGATATAAAAGCGCTCGCGCATCGCCTACGCCGCGCTGAGCAGCGACTGGTCGGAAGGCTTAGAAATAGGACACTGACCAGACCCTGGGGCAAAGCGAAGTGGGGCTATGACGGCAATTCGATCATATGTCGCGGATGCTTGTGCTGTGACCGATGGGAAGACGGTCGAACGTTCTCGGGGGCAACGACATCTCACCTGGATTTGCGCCCTTCTGGTAATCACCGGCGTATGCGCAGCCATTGCCGAAGAACGTCGGGCTGCCACTGTGTCGGAGTCGATCGGGTTTCATATTCCCGCACAACCGCTTGCCATTGCACTGCAGGCTTACGGCGAGCGAACCGGTGTTCAAGTGCTCTATGAGAGCAATTCGGCGACTGGGCGAAAATCTGCGGCGGTTGAGGGCAACTTTACGGCCGAGCAGGCGCTGAACCTGCTGTTGGCCGGAACGGACTTGAAAGTCCAGTATACCCGTCCGGACGCGATCACCCTTGCTCTACCATCCGCGACAACTGGCGGGCCTCCCGCCAGCCCGCTTGGTTCTGCGGATTTGTCATTGGGGATGTTGAGGGTGCGGGCTTCGAGTGACGGCGACGATGTCGGCCGGCTTCACGATTATAGTGAAAGTCTGCAGATCGACATTCAAAAGGCCTTGCAAAAGAATGTCAGGACGCGAGGCGGCAGCTATCGGGCTGTCCTTGATCTCTGGATCGATCGGTCCCGCACGGTTCAGCGCACCGAACTGTTCAGATCGACGGGCGATGTCGAGCGGGACGCCGCCGTGGCGACGGTATTGCGTGGTCTCACCATCAGCCGGTCGGCGCCGGCAAACACGCCTCGGCCGGTGCGTATCGTGATTGTAGTGAAGCCGTTGCAATGAATGTCGATGGCCCCTGCGGATAGGACGGCGTACCTGCGATGGGCTCGGCAATCTCGTTTTTGATGCAACGTGGAGCGCTGGTGTTTGAACCGTCCTGATCTGTGAAGCCGGATGCCATTTGTGATACGGAAGCCGCACCCTCGCTTGTACCCTGGGGAGGATTCAACCTTTGTCATAAATGTGTTATCCGCCGCCGCTACGAGGAGCCCACCGGGAGTAGTCCGGTCTGGATATCGAGCTGGCGTCTGGGGGGCCGCGAGGCGTGGCTGGTGTCAATCGAGTACGGCTGCGGGGGCAGCTCGTCGAGAACTACGACGAACTGGTCAAGAAGCTGACGCGCCGTCTGGGGTCTTCGGACTTCGCCTATGAGGCCCTGCACGAGGCGTTCCTGCGGCTGGAGCGGGTGACCGATGCTGTCCCTGTGCGTAGTCCGTCCGACTATATCTTCCGCACCGCCATCAACATCGCCAAGGATACCAAGAAAGCTCTGAACCATCGTGTCAGCGCATCGGAAGTCGAGGCGTTGCTCGATGTGTGCGACGACGAGCCGGATCCCGCCCGGGTTGTCGAAGCACGTTCCGATATTGATGCCTTCAAGCGTGCGCTGGCCGAATTGCCCGCCAGGCCCCGCCGCGTGCTGCTCGGCATCGGCATCGAGGGACGGTCTGCACACGACGTTGCAGTCAGTCTGGGCGTTAGCGTGCGAACGGTAGAAAGTGATTTGAAGCTGGCCTTGAGCCACTGTGCAAATTGTCTCGATTATACATTGATCCGTCGTCTCGGTGGCCCGCGCCCCCGTTCGTATTGAATTTGCTATCGAAAAATGACGCGGGCCGAAACCGCACTTGTCGATCATCGATGTTTGCTGCAGAACGGTGCCTTCAGGCCCCGTCTCATCCGGTCGCCGCGTCGAAAGCTGTGACCTGTTTTTTCAACTTTCGCGGGTTTTTTCTGCGGGATAGCGGAGTTTCGATCGTCTATCGAATAGAGAGAGTTGTCGCTTGGATCCGGTAAGTATATCCGGGAGAGGTTCGCGGGGGAATGCTGAGCCGATCAAGCACACGTTCAGGTCGAAACCGCAGGCAGCGCCACTGCATCATTCTCGACTGTGTCATGCCCAAGCATCTGATGCAGGTGTTCCCGATTGTTTCTCCTGATGATTTGCGTAAAGGTCCGTTGCAGTACCCGGATGCGGATGGAATCATCTATATAGTCTCTCATGCACGTCCAATACTATCGGCAGGTTTGGATTTGGGGAGTAGGGCAGTGAGCGAGTCATCGTGACCGTGCCGAACCGCCCACCCAAATCCAATCCGCTGCTGGACGAGGCCCTTGATTGGGTCGTTCGCCTGAAAACCGACGAGCCGACGCGGGCAGACGTGGACGCGTTGCAGCGTTGGCGTGAGCAAAGCCCGGCACATGATGCGGCATTCAAGAAAGCAGTACAGCTTTTTCGCATGGCGAGCGTCGCCGCCCGGGAACTGGCCGATGAGCAGCAGGCCTCAGATGTCGTCGTAACGGCTTCGCAGCCGCCGCCCCGGCGGCTCACGCGCCGTATCATGTTGGGAGGGGCGATTGCGGCCGCTGCCGCCGGCTACATGATCGTTCGCCCACCGCTCGGTCTGTGGCCGTCGCTCGAAGAACTCTCGGCCGACTACAGGACCGGAAAAGGGGAACATCGCAAGGTAGCGGTCGCGCCCGACGTTTCGCTGGAGCTGAACACCCAAACCAGCGTCGCGCTGCGCTCCACGTCTGACGAGACCAGGATCGAACTGATTTCTGGCGAGGCTTCGGTTGCGGCCAAGCTATCGCCATCCAAGCCGCTCGTGATGTTGGCAGGAAATGGACGCATCAGCGCCTCGCAGGCGGATTTCAATGCGCGCTGTCTCGATGGGGTTGTCTCGGTGACCTGCCTCGACGGCGTCGTGACCGTTGAACAGAACGACAGAACGGTTCAGCTCCACAAGGCCGAGCAGGTCACCTATTCCAGCGCAGGGCTGCAGCAATCCGTTCCGGTTGATGCCGTGCAGGTGACGGCCTGGCAGGCTGGGCTGCTGATCTTTCGCGACCGCCCACTGGCAAGCGTGGTGGACGAAGTGAACCGATACCGTCCCGGAAAGATCATCATCGCCAATGCGGAGCTGAAGCGCCGTCTCGTCAACGGCACGTTTCAGCTCGACAAGCTCGGGAATTTTGTCGACCAGGTCGAGCAGCTATTCGGGGCCCGGATCACCTCGCTTCCCGGCGGGGTGGTACTGCTGAGCTGAAGGCCCGATCGCATTCGGCCGCACACGCTGATTTCCTAACAAATGGATAAGTTTCTTCTGCGGCGTGCAGAAATTTTTGCACGTTAGCACTCGCCCAGTCGTCGTGTGAGTAGGCGTCGTTGTCGCGGTGGTCCCGCCGCGACAGCGGACGCCTGCGCGAAATTGGGCGAACGTCTGTGCGAAGTGGAAGTAATCTCAGAGATTTCAGACATCCGGTGCAATCCCGGGGTGGGTCGCGGTGGTCGGCCGTGGCGATGATCACTGTTGGCATTGTGGTCGGCATCGCTCCAGCAGGCGCCGCGCCGCAAAGGGCGCAGCAGCCGGCGAATGCATCCCCTGCGCCGCAGCCGGCGAATGCGGACGGTGCGACTGCGCCCGCGCCGGCCGCGGCGGCGGCGCAGAGCGCGGCGCCGGCGCAACGCTTTGACATCGACGATTTCGCGGTGCAGGGCGCCGACAAGCTGCCGCAGATCGACGTCGAGGAGGCGATCTATCCGTTCCTGGGTCCGGGCAAGAGCGCCGACGATGTCGAGAAGGCGCGCGCGGCGCTCGAGAAGGCCTATCGCGACAAGGGCTTTCAAACCGTGAGCGTGTCGGTGCCGACGCAGAATGCGCTGCGCGGGGTCGTCATTCTCAAGGTGGCGGAGATGAA